>CAZIGS010000128.1:0-3992 GCA_964538645.1 uncultured Rickettsiaceae bacterium | reverse complement strand
AGTAAGTAAGTAAGTAAGTAAGTAAGTAAAGATGTCTGATATGTTCAATAACTCTGATATACTATTTAATAAAGACCTCGACCATCAATCAATATCTGGCAATCGCCACGAACTTAGAACTTCTATCTTGTAGTCCATTTTGCTTTGTGTTACAATTGTCCTGTTCTCTAGCGATAGAGTTCTATGACAATAAATGATTATTTGGAATAGAAGTGGCGGACCCGGGGGCGGTACCCGGCGCCTCCACCATAGCATTTATGCAACAGCAAATTATATATTTGCTAGAGCAAAATCATGGGGGCGAATTAGGATCGACGTGCTTAATAAAGAAATAGTTTTTGTCCGAGAAGACACCTACGAATCAAGGTTTACCTTGGTTATTGGATCAAAAACAATAAATGCAAACGAAAATAATCGTTTCTCAAGAGATTTTGGTAGCCTACAAGCTGCCTAATTTCTAGCGGTTGGAGACTTACCGGGCAACAGAAAAGTCTCGCTAAAGTTTTTTTGCTATGATACAATCAGATCCTAATGCTATTATATTGTGAAGGTAGAAAAGTGAGCTACTATATTAATTATCCCAAAATGATTGACGATGCCCTTCATGGAGTTGTGCGCAATGTTCTTGGTGTTGTAGCGGAAGAAGGTCTGAAAGATGGTCATCATTTCTTTATTTCTTTTCTTACAAATGCTCGTGGGGTTCAGCTTTCACGATCTGTTAAAAAACGTTATCCCAAAGAAATTACCATAGTATTACAATATCAGTTTAAAGAATTGGTTGTAAGAGAAAAATATTTTAGTATTTCTCTCAGTTTTGATGGTGTAAGCGAAACAGTAATTGTTCCTTACAAGGCGATAACTGCCTTTTCTGATCCTCATGCTAAAACAGCTTTGCAGTTCCGTTATTACTCTGAAGCAGATGAAGAAAAAAATCTTGAATGCCCTAAAGAAGAAACATTTTCTTGTCCAGATGCAATAGAATCTAGCAATGTTATTCCCCTAGATAAATTTAGAAAGTCTAATAAGTAAGACGTGTTACAAATTATAGATCAACTATTATGAAGAAGCCAGAGGTAGTAATTTATACAGATGGTGCTTGTTCTGGTAATCCTGGTCCTGGTGGTTGGGGTGCTATTATGTTGTCTGGCAAACATAATAAGCGAATTTATGGTTATGAATTAAATACCACTAATAATCGTATGGAAATGATGGCTGCTATTAAAGCTATTGAGGCTCTCAAGAATACTAGTAGCGTGAAAATTTTCACAGATAGTAAATATCTTCAACAGGGAATTAGTGACTGGATAGCAGGGTGGATTAAAAACAATTGGGTTGGAAGTAATAAAAAACTGGTAAAAAATGCGGATTTATGGCAGACTTTACATAAGTTGTCCTTAAATCATGATATAGAATGGTGTTGGGTTAAGGGGCATGCTAGTAGTGAAGGTAATATAGAGGCTGATAGGCTTGCAACTACAGGCAGAGATGAAGCAAAGAGATTATTGTGTCAATCATAGATAGATTTTTTACTTTTTTAACAAGTGACAAAGTTGGTACAGATCAATTTGGCAATAGATACTATCTTTCTCGCTACAAGAAAGATTATCTTGGTAATAAATCTCGATATGTAGTTTATAATGGAGCGGCTGAGCCTTCTAAGGTCCCACCAATGTGGCACGCATGGTTGCATCATCTGTCAGATAAAGTAGTGGAATCTCAGAATTATTCATGGCAAAAAGCTCATATACCTAATTTAACTGGTACAAAATTAGCGTATGTCCCAGCAAAATCAGGAGTTCGTCCTTCTGTTTCTGCTGATTATACGCCTTGGTTTCCTTGGAGGCATAAATGAAGCAAAATATAGTTGAAACTTTTGTAGGTTTTTTAGTATTAAGTATAGCTACGTGGTTCTTAGTATACGCATTTCATACAAATCGTATGAATACGGATTCTGAAGGATATTTTGTCACAGCACGTTTTCAGAATGCTGATGGAATATTTGAGGGTAGTGATATAGTAGTTGCTGGAATCAAAATTGGAGATGTAGCATCAATGACTCTTGATAGAAAAGATTTTTATGCAGTTATGACTCTAAAAATCAATAAAGGCATACAATTGCCAAAAGATTCTCAGGCTGCTGTAGTAAGTAGTGGATTCTTAGGTGGTAAATTTGTATCAATTATTCCTGGTGTAGAGGATGATGATTTAAAGAATGGTGACACTATTATGTTGACGCATTCTTCTGTCAATCTTGAGTCTCTTATTGGGAAGTTTATGTATTCTTTCGGTAATAAGTGATACTGACTTATCCTAAATAAGTACTATGTTGCTGTAGTTCGAGATTCTAGCGGTGAGCTGTATTAAGTATAGGCTTGCTCTCCTCGAATCTCCTACTCATAGTATTACTTTATTTATGATAAGCAGTATTTCTTGCGCATTTTTATGGCAGTCATCCAGGCCTATAGCTAAGGATGACTCCAGCCTTGGTAAAACACTTAATTATAATAAAAAAATAACCCATGCCAACCTTAGAACTTGAATCTCAATATAAAGGCAAAATCATTGCAGGAGTTGATGAAGTTGGGAGAGGGCCTTTGGCTGGCCCTGTTGTTGCTGCTGCTGTAGTAGTATTGCCTGAAATATTTATAGACGGCATTAATGATTCTAAAAAACTATCTCTTAAAAAACGCGAAGAGCTAAGTAGTCTGATAATAAATAATTATAATTATTCTATAGGTGAAGCAACTGTAGAAGAAATAGAAGAATTAAATATATCTGGCGCTACAAAGCTTGCTATGTCTAGGGCTGTAAAAGGTCTTCCATCAACTCCAGACGTCATATTGGTGGATGGTAATATGAAGTTTGATGATATAAGATATGTTAGTATTATTAAAGGTGATAGTCTTTCTATCTCTATTGCTGCTGCTTCAATAATTGCAAAAGTTTATAGGGATAATTTAATGAAAAAATTATCTATATTATATCCTGAATATGGATGGGAAAAAAACAGCGGGTATGGCACTCATATGCATATTTCGGCCATAAAGAAATATGGAATTACTGTGGAGCATAGAAAAAAATTCCTCACTAACATTCATTTCTGATTTTACATTTGTTTAATTTTGTGCTACCATCTTCTTTGTCTTGGCTTAATAATTAACATACTTGGCTTAAAAATTAACTTGATAACATTAGGGTTAAAATTTATAAATCAAGCAATAATATCTGGGGGAGACTAAAATGACATCTAATCTACAGTTTAAAATTGGCGATAAAGTTGTGTATCCATCTCATGGAGTTGGAGAGATAATAGACGTTGAATCTGGCTCTATAGCTGGAATAGCTGTTCAAGTTTATGTGATTTCATTTCCACATGACAAAATGGTGCTTAGAGTACCTGTAAAACGTGCTGCATCTGCAGGATTAAGGCCACTTGTAGATATAGAAGACGTATCAAAAATATACAAAGTACTACAAGGTAGAGCAAAAGCAGGAAATAAAATGTGGAGTCGTAGGGCTCAAGAATATGAAGCTAAAATTAACTCAGGTGATATTACTGCAGTAGCAGAAGTAATACGTGACCTCCATAAAGATGCTGATACAGATCGTTCTTACAGCGAACGTACTATATATGAGTCGGCTCTCAATAGACTTGCAGGTGAGCTTGCTGTGCTTGAAAGTATAACAGTAGCTGCTGCTATCGATAAATTATATGAGGCTCTTGGTAAGACAAAAGCTGCTTAATACTCTCTCATGTGAAAAATGACAATTAGGGCGTTAATTTCGTGTGCTGCGATGCTCACGTATTAATTATACGCTGCGCTTCTCACACACTCATTGCCTACTACTTGTCTATTTTTGACATGAGAAATCTTTTTGTAAATGTGAAAAATGACAATTAGGGCGTTAATTTCGTGTGCTGCGATGCTCACGTAACATGAGCTTGATGTAAGAAATAGCATGAAACTGCTTACAAACGTCATCTTCGGCCT
>CAZIGS010000127.1:0-4000 GCA_964538645.1 uncultured Rickettsiaceae bacterium | reverse complement strand
TCACCCCAATAGGTACCATGTTCATTCCTTCGTCCAATATATATATCTCCGTGTTCGAAATAGGACGACCTATTGGTATTGAATCTGAAAATAGCTTATTCTCTTTATAATTATAATACACGCAACATCCAATAGTGATTTCAGTAGGACCATAATGATTCACTATTTTAATTTGACAATTTGATAAATTATTTATCTGAGCTAGTGTATTTTCACTAAGAATTTCTCCTCCGAACATTAGATATTTTTTGGGAAGTATTTTTTTTGTAGTGCTTTTTAATAATGCCTCAAAATGAGTGGGAACAATTTTAAGAAAATCAATATTATGGTTTTGTATATAGTCCGCAAAAATATCAGCATTAAATATATTCTCATCTTTTAGAATATGAAGTTGTGAACCAGTATAGAAAGCACCAAAAATTATAGTATTTCCTAAATCAGATGTTATTGATGAAGTTAGGGCAAACTTAAGTTGAGAATTATTGTAATTAAGATTTTTAAAAACACTATAAAGATAATTTACCAACGATGAATGCTTTACCATAACCCCTTTAGGCTTGCCTGTGGAACCAGAGGTATAAATTACATATGCTAAATTCTGGCTAGTCAGAACATTAGGTAAGTTTGTTTTTGGTTCATGGCTTATATTATCTCTTATATCCTCTAGAGATATTACCTGTGCAAGAATAACTGGGATATTGTCAATCGACTTAGAGTCTGTAAGAATAATAGGCGCTGCAGTATCTTCTAATATATATTGCAATCTTTCTTCAGGATAATTAGGATCTAATGGTAAATATGCTCCTCCAGATTTTAGTATAGCTAAAATACTAATCATCATATCTAAGGACTTATCCATACAAATCCCAACAATAGTATCAGAGCATACTCCTTTTTTTCTTAAATAATGGGCAATTTGATTTGTTTTTTCATTCAAATCTGAATAGGTTAGTTGTTCATTTTCATATACTAAAGCTATCTCATCAGCAAATTTTTCTACTGATTCTTCAAAAATTTCATGTATTAATTTCTTTCTTGAATATTCTAGCTTCGTATCATTCATTTCTGATATCAAATATCTTATCTCGGAATTGGTTAATATAGATATGTAAGATAAAGGATAGCGATAGAATCTAATCATATTTCTTATAGTAGTTTTAATATGGTCAGCAAATTTTTCAATTATATCTAAGTTAAAATGTAGAGTTTGATATCTAGCACGAAAGCGTATCTTATCTCCTGGTGCCACTACAATTGTGAGAGGGTATTCAGTTTTTTGATACCCTGTTACTTGTTTGACTGTAAAATCACTATTACTATAATCTGATTTGTCAGGATGATTTTGGAAAGCAAGTGTTACATCAAAAAATCTTTGCCCAGGAGTAACTAAAGTTTGAATCTCAGCTAATGAAGAGTAAGAAAATTCACTGATTTGCTGAAAATTATCCTGAATATTTGCAAGAAATTCTTGTACTGTTTGATTGAATTTAAAATCTATTTTCAGGGGTAAGGTATTAATTAGAATACCAACCATATCTTCTACCCCAGGTAAATCTGCATTTCGTGCAGATAATGTGACTCCAATAATAATTTGTGTATCATGAGTATAACATTTTAATACAGTAGCTATAGCACACTGAAATATAGTATTAAGAGTTATGTGTGAATTTTTACAAAATGATTTAATATTTTGAGTTTCTTCGATAGAAAAATCCACCACGTAAATATTGTAATCTTCATTTTCGTTGACATCTATAATTTTTTCAAAGCTTATTTTGGAAGGATGATTTATTGATTTTAGATAATTAATCCAAAATAGCTTTGCTTTATGATGATCTTTTTGCTGGAGCCATAAAATATAAGATTTATATAAAGGACGAGTTTTTATATTAATTGGCTTATTATTTCTGATATTATTATAAGCCTCGAAAACATCTTCTATAATTATAGATGAACTCCACCCATCAAGTAGTATATGTGGTACGCTCAAAATATGATAATAATTATTATTTTCATATTGAATTAATGTAGTTCTAAAAAGAGGAGGGTTACTTAAATCAAACTTTTCTTTTCTATCTTGAACTAGAAAATCATTTAATTTTTTTGTATGATCTTTTATTGTTCGCCATTCTAAAAAAGTAAATGATACTTCTAAAGTAGTAAGCACGTATTGCAGAGGAGATTTAGTATCTTCCCAGATAAAACCCGTTCTGAGTATAGGATGTATACTAGTTACAATTTGCCATGCTTTATGTAAAGCTGTAATATCTACATATCCCTCTATATGAAAAATTGTTTGAGAAAAATATGAATCGGAATCAGTATTATATATAGACTGAAATAACAACCCCTGCTGAATTGGTACTAAAGGATATACATCTTCTATAGATTTTTTATTCATTTGATTTATTAATTATTTTTTCTATTATCTCTACTTCTTTACGATTTACTAAGTCGAAATCTGCAGATATTACCAAATTATTATCTATTGAATTTGAGCTATATATAATTTCTTTAAGCCTCTGAGTAAAAAGCGCTATAAATTTTGTTATTGTGGAAGACCTGAAGTTATTTTCATTATAACTACAATATATTTGTAATTGTCTATTTTTTATTTCCGCATCTATATGTAATAAATATCTGTCTTTACCTGATAATTTATATTCAACTGATTTTGTTGGATAACGAAATAAGCTACAATTTTTAAATATATTGTCGAACTGCCCTAGATAATTAAAAATTATGGATGGTTCACTATGATTGAATGAAGGATCTTTACATAAGTATTTTAATACTCCATATCCAATCCCTTTATTAGGAATCTTTGCCAATATTTTGTGTATCTCTTGTATTGATTGTATTAGATTATTTGGATTACTAATCTTCAACGCTAGAGGAAAAACTGAAGTAAACCACCCTATAGTTCTAGATAAATCGAAATTTTTTACAATATTATCTCTACCATGTCCTTCTAAAGCAATAGCAATTTCATATTTATTTGTCCAATCACCAATAGCAAGTACCAATGCTGTTAGCAGAATATCATTAATATTAGTAGAGTAAATTTTAGGTACTAATTGTAATAAGCTTCTAGTATCCTTTTCCGTTAATGCCCTGCTAATAGTACTTACATTAAAGGATTTGTTGGTAATTTGATCTTGTGGTAAAAGAACTATAGAATTTGTTACTTTTGTCCAATAATTTTTTTCATCTTGTAGTATTGTCGAATAAACATATTCGTACAATGACTCTGTCCACTGCTTATAAGAATTACTTTTTAAGTATGGTATAGGTATTTTATCACTAACAATTTCAGAGTATATGTTTTCTAAATCATCTAGTAAAATTCTCCAAGATACCCCATCTATAACTAAATGATGAATAGCAATAAAAATATACTGTATAGAAGAACATTCAAACAAAACAACTTGTATAAGAGGACCTTCTGTAATATTAATATTTTTTTGAATTAATAGTGCTTCTGCTTCTATTGTTGATATTATGTTCGGTTCTTTTACAGTAATCAAATTTATTTTATGACAAACTGTATTCTCTTCTTCCACTGCGCATGTTTGATAATATTGTTTATTTTCAGTATTATATTCGTATCTAAATCGCAATGCATCATGTCGTTTTATGAGAAAATCTATAGTTCGACATAATGACGAAAAATCTATTTTACCATTAGCTTCTAGTAATACAGTTTGATTATAGTTGTTTTTATTTTCTAAATTGCTACTCAAAAATAATAACTGTATAGGAGATAATGGTATATTTCCTTCAACGCTATTTTCTACATCAACATCATTATTGTCTACTTTTTTTTCTATAACATTTATTACTAAAGAAGCAATTGTAGGGTTATTAAATATATCTCTAATATTAAAATAAATATTGTGTTTACGTGCTTTAGCTACAATTTGTATACTTATTATTGAATCACCCCCTAATTTAAAGAAGTTATCATGGATACTAATTTTGTCTATTTTTAATACCTCAG
>CAZIGS010000126.1:1578-4016 GCA_964538645.1 uncultured Rickettsiaceae bacterium | reverse complement strand
GATATCTTAGTATTAATCTAGGTCACTCTTACTATATGTTGTGATGTGACCTAGTTATGCTAGAAACTGAATTTTAGACCGGCAGTTAGTTCGCCAACGCCTATAGTTTTTTTAATGGATCTGCGGTCCACTTCTTGCTTAGATAGAATGTTTATAAATCTTGTATTAAGTGCAATATTATTTACAACTTCAAACTTCCCGCCAAATGTAAGGGCTAAATTATGGCCTATAGCAACATCTACCCCAGCCCCGATCCTGTATGCGATTCTTTCAGTTCTATGTTTTATAACATTACCAACCTCTTGATTGCTAAGTCCAAGTACTGGGACATCTCCATAAATTTTTGCTACTTCTGGTGTTACGCGCGCATATCCAATTCCTACTAAGAAATATGGTGTAGTTCTAGCTTCAGATTGAGCAAAATAAACTAAATCAGCTACTATAGAATGAGATTTTACTTTTCCAGTAGAACGCATGTTTTTATATAGATCTTGGTCAGGTATATCTAATTTTAAAGAATAATCTGGTCTATATGAATAAGCTAATTCGATAGCTACATTTTCATGAAATCTGTACCCTATTTTGCCATCATATACTTTAGATCCTGTAAGATTACCTACGGAACCAGATTCTAGATGTTTAAATTTCTTTTTTAGAGGTTTAGAATATCCTCCCTCAATGCCTACATAAAATTTGTGGTGATCAGAAGCAGAAGATGTTGAAGCAATTCCTATTGTAGCTAGAGAAAGCAAAAAAAATTTTCTTAGAGACTTTGTCATTGGTGAACCATGTTTTAATTGTATAATGCCTTACGCAGCGGAATTCTACTATAATGTGGTTCAATGGTCAAATTCAAAGTTAATTGAGGCTGCCAAGAGGCTGTAATATATTTGACAATGTGATGTTGATATCTATTTATTATAGCAACACAACCTTGCTAATAGGTTTCCTATCTTCAATATCTTTCAAGGCCTCTGGGATTTGCTCAAAGCTATATTTTCTATCAGCTGTCGCGGGGAAAGCTTCGGCAGCAACAAGGCCAAATATCTCTACAATACTCAGCATTAGCTCTGGTTTGTCACGCTTATATTGATTGAGCCTTGGAGCTGTTAAAAACAAAGATCTAGGAGATAATAAAACAGGGTTAATTGGTTGAGATTTTTCTGACGAATGACCAGCGCTGACAGCCAACCCAAAAGGCTGCATGCATTTTAGAGATTGCTTGAGTAAATCACCACCTATAAAATCATATACTACAGGGACTCCAGCTTTTTTGGTCAAATCATTTACACCAGATACAAAATCTTCTGTATTATAGTTAAATGCGGCATCTGCATGTAAATCTAATGCAAGCTGCTTTTTCTCATCAGATCCAACTGTTGCTATTACTTTGATCTTATATTCCCTAGCAAGCTTAAGCATCAATCGTCCTACATTACTCATAGCACCATGAATCAATATTGTCATACCTTCTCTAGTAAAAAAAGTTCTACGCATAAGATAATGAGCAGTCATGCCTTTTACCAAATTAAGAGCCGCAGCTTCGCTGGAAATAGTCTCAGGGATAGGGAAAATATATGGGAGTTTTATAGTGCGATACTCAGAATAGGCACCCCCAAGCACTGTGGCATACCCTATTTTTTGCCCCTTTTTCAGATGTTCTACTTTGCTTCCAACTGATTCTATAACACCAACTGCTTCAATGCCTGGCACCATAGGATTTTGTAGAAGAGGCATAGTCCCTCTCAAATATTCATAATCTATAAAATTAATACCTATAGCTTCATGACGTATCAATATCTCATCATCCCCTGGAGTTGGAATTGGAACTTCTACTTGTTCTAATATATTTTTATTGTCAGAATTTTTTATCTGAAAAGCTTTCATAAATACCAATTAGAGTTATTTTCTACAAAAACTTATGTTTTTTAAAATATCTATAAGATAATACAGCCGACATAAACATAAGCCCTATAGCGTAAAAATACCCTGATTCCCAGTTCGTTTCTGGTATGACTTTAAAATTCATGCCATATATGCTCGCAACTAGTGTGGGTGGAAGAAATATGATAGAAACAATAGAAAATATCCTCATTACATCATTTTGCTCAATATTAACAACTCCCAAAGTTGCATCAAGCAAAAAGCTTGTTTCATTAGAGAGGAAATCTGCATAATCAGCGAGTGAAGATGCATCTTTCAACAGAGCCATAAGCCTGTTATGCAAATGATTATCAAACTTAGTAATGGTAGATTGTGTAGCGTAAGTCATTATCCTATCTATGGTTACCACGCTTTCTCTTACTTTCGAAATCAATCTTCCGCTAGAGCCTATTTTCGTTAATATATCTCTATAATCTATTTCATGTTTTTTGGACTCGTTTTTAGCATTAAGCTGGAATATTATTTGAGCTGCATAATCAATATTATATCTTGCG
>CAZIGS010000126.1:0-1568 GCA_964538645.1 uncultured Rickettsiaceae bacterium | reverse complement strand
AAAGACGAAAAGGTTTGAAAAGTATGTAACTGCGCATATCTTACTGTGATAAGGCAATTTTTATACAATACAAATGTTACAGCCTGACTTTCTGGAGAAGTCGTTTCTGACTTAGCTATAATTATGCCTGTCATATATATAGCATTATTTTCCTCATAAAGTCTTTTTGATACAGTTCTTTGCTGCATTTCTTTACGAGTAGGAATATCTATACCAAGGTAATCTTCTACAGATTTTTCTTCTTCTGGCGTCAGATTATATAAATCTATCCAAACAGGTTTATCTTTTATTGGAAGTTTAGGATCATGAACTGAATGAAGAACTATGTTATCTGAAATACTGTAGAAATTAATCATAGTTGTACCCTTTTTATTTAGAGGTCATACTCGTCACCCTAAGGCGAAGACCTGATGGCCCATAATAATATAAATAATGGGTTCTCGGCGGCTCAAAGCCGAGAATGACAATGAGGCCTAAGAACTCATCTCTTTATCATTTACCATAGCAATCTCTGACTTAGTATATAATTCTTTATGCGTCTTGTGAATTTTTCTTTGATATGACTTGAAAGCCTCAAGCTTAGCGCCTGTGAGCTCTACACCTGGAGATGTTTTGACAGATAAAGGATTTATTTGCTGACCATTAACTTTCACTTCATAATGTAAATGTGCCCCAGTTGTTCTTCCGCTTGATCCAACAAAAGCAATTATTTGGCCTTGCTTAACTTTCATACCGCGTGTTAATCCTTTTGCGAAGCTACTTGCATGAGCATAAAAAGTAGATAATGTAGAACTATGACGAATCTGTACAGACCTGCCATAACCCTGCCTCCAACCTACTTCAGTAATAACACCATCACCTGCTGCATATATAGGCGTACCGTGAGCAGCAGCAAAATCTACACCCTTATGCATTTTTGTAAAACCACTTATAGGATGTTTTCTCTTACCAAAATGAGAAGAGAGTTTCGCAACAGCAACAGGGGTACGAAGAAGATTACGTTTTACGCTGCTACCATCTTCAGAAAAATACTGCATATTATCAGTACCATCATGCGCGTAACGATAAATATTATAAGGTTTCCCTGAAAGAGTTAGAGATGCAAAAACTACTTTACCATAATGAGAAAATTCCCCATCTTCTGTTACATATTTCTCCAACATAAGCTCAAGCACATCATTTGGCTGAACCTGACGCTGAAAGTCGATCCTATGGCTATATATATTTACAAGATCATTCACATTGCTGTTAGATATGCCCAAAGACCTCGCAGCTTCTACAAAACTTGTTTTTACAACTGCAGAAGATCTAATAAGTGTCTTTTTTAATGGAACCTGGATTTGATGTACAGCAAATCCAGAGTCAGTGCGTACTACTTCAATGAAATTTGGCTTATCAAGCGCAATAACTATTTTTCTAAGCGTAACAACTTCTTCTACAAGGTCTTCGTCCAGATCTTCTCTTACTGAAACATCATAGTCAAAAGTAATTTTCTGACCTATATTTAGGGTAAGTCCTGGATTTGTTTTCTTAATAGATTCTAAAATAGATTGAACTTCTAAAAGAGG
>CAZIGS010000125.1:0-4040 GCA_964538645.1 uncultured Rickettsiaceae bacterium | reverse complement strand
CAATCACCACAGCAGTTTAAGCAGCTCTTAATGGTAGCTGGTTTTGATAAATATTTCCAAGTAGCTCCATGTTTCAGGGATGAAGATGCAAGGGCTGATAGGTCTCCTGGGGAGTTTTATCAGCTGGATATCGAAATGTCTTATGTAACTCAAGAAGATGTATTTAGCGCTATAGAGCCGGTTATATATAACTTGTTTAAAAAATTCTCTGATAAAAAAATCTCGTCTATTCCTTTCGAACGTATACCTTATTCTGAATCAATGCTAAAATATGGTGTAGATAAGCCAGATCTAAGGAACCCTCTTGTAATAGCAGATGCGACTGAGATATTCCGGGATTCTGACTTTACTATTTTCAAATCAAATATAGCAAATGGATCAGTAGTTAGAGCAATACCAGCGACTGGAGCTTCCGCCCTTCCAAGAAGCTTTTTTGACAAAATGATTGCTTTTGCAGTTTCAGAAGGTGCTGGTGGTCTTGGATATATTCAATTCGGAGAAGATGGGGTTGCCAAAGGTCCAGTTGCAAAATTCTTGAGTGAAGAGAAACTTAATCAATTAAAGAAACTGGCGAATCTTAAAAATGGTGATTCAGTATTCTTCTCTTGTGATATAAAAACTAAAGCAGAAAAATTAGCAGGGAAAGTTAGAATAGAATTGGGTAGAGAATTGGATTTAATTGAAAAAGACTGCTATAAATTCTGTTGGGTTACAGATTTTCCATTTTATGAATGGAATGAGGAAACGAAATCTATAGATTTTAGTCACAATCCTTTTTCTATGCCACAAGGTGGTCTTGATGTGCTAAATAATGCCAAAACAACAGAAGATTTTCTGGCTATTAAGGCGTATCAATATGATATAGTCTGCAATGGTTTGGAATTATCTAGCGGAGCAATAAGAAATCATAAGCCTGAAATTATGTATAAGGCTTTTGAAATTGCTGGATATTCTGAATCCGTAGTTGATGAGAAATTTGGTGGAATGATTAGGGCATTTAAGTTTGGCGCTCCTCCTCATGGTGGAATAGCTCCAGGTGTTGATAGAATAGTCATGCTACTTTCAGATGCTCCTAACTTGCGTGAAATCATAGCTTTTCCTATGAACCAGCAAGCGGAGGATTTGTTGATGAATGCACCTGCTTATGTAGAGGAAAAACAATTGCGAGAGTTAAATGTCATGCATTCGCCGTCAGTACAGAAATTACTAAAATCGAGGAATAATGTTTAACATAGTTGCTTTATTGCTTTGTATCATTTTGTTATCATATGTCACTATAGCTAAAGATGACGCAGTAGAACCAACTTCTATTGACCCTAAGCAAAATCCAAAAGATCCAAAGTCTATTATAAAGCGCGATGTTAAGCAGGAAATCGCACAAACTGTAAATTCTTATATTGCCAGCAATAAATTATATTCTACATATGCTTTTGCTGATTCGAATGATATTTTTTTGAAAGGTGCTGTAGGTTTCTATGATATAGAAAGTCAGAAAAAATTGAAAGTTACTGATGTAATCCCGCTTGCTTCAGCTACAAAAAGCTTCACTTCGGTAGCAGTCCTGTTGCTTCAGGATAAAGGGCTACTTCATGTAGATGATCCTATTTCCAAACATTTACCACAAGGCTCTACGGTATGGCCTAATGGTCAAATGCCAACATGGGCAAATAAAGTAACAATCCACCATCTTTTAACACATAGTAGTGGTATAGTTGATCATGTGCGCCGCTTTAAGCCAGATAGAAAAAAAAGCGATATGCAGCTTATTAAGGATGTTGTAGCATTCGCGGTAAGTAAGCCTTTGGAATATGAACCTGGAAGTAAATCGACATATTCTGATACGGGATTTGTATTATTGGGACTTATTATAGAAAATAAAACGGGCAAATCACTTTCTGAGTTTTTGAAGAAAGATGTATTTGAGCCATTAGGGATGAAAAATACATATTTAGCTTCTGTTTCTGAATCATTTAAAGTGTTAGACGGTAAGGCAGGAGATACTTATCCTACAGGGTATTTTTCTACTAGAGATACGGAAGGTGGGGATCATGTGAGAAATTCCAGGCTAGTAAAAGCCGCAGCTACTATTAATAAAAATGTAGTAGCTTACGCTGGAAGTGCTGCTGCTTCTAATGTAGAAGATTTGATCAAGTGGAATAATGCACTTCACCATGGCAAAATATTATCAAAAAAATCTTATGATCTAATGGTTACTCCATATTTTAATGCTGCAGTTGATGTAGGGGGAAATAAGGACTCATTGCTAGGTTATGGTATCTATATTTCGAAGTCACCAGATGGTATCATATATTATCATCATGAAGGTAGTAGTTTCGGATTGCGTAGTGATTCTGGATATATTCCTGCACAAGATGTTTCATTTGCTCTGCTTAGTAATATAGTGCATGGTAGGGATTTCAATAAAGGTGAAATGATTCCAAAAGAACCTAATCCACTTATGTATATGGATATTGTAGATTTGCGTGAGAATATTTTTACCTCTATAAGTGATAAGATTGACGACTCTGAGGAGGAGGAGGATGGTCCTCATAAAGATTGGGACAAATCTGATTCTAGTACACAAATGAAATCTGAATCATCAGAGACTGGTGCTGATGATAAAAAAACTAAATAATATTTATGCAGCTTATTAAAAATATTGGTTTGTTATTGTGCATTTTAGCGTCTGTAAACGTATCTGCTGCTGACAAGATTAAAACTCATATTCTAAATTCGATAGAGCGTTTTGCAAAGGATCATAAAATACAAGCCGTATACGCCTTGTCAGCAAAAGGTAAAATGATCGTAAATGGGGCTCAAGGTTTTTACGATTTGGAAGGGAACGCTCGTCTTAATGTCTCCCAAATAATGTCTATTTTATCTATTACAAAACAATTTACCGCTACAGGTATTTTACTGCTACAAGATCGAGGGTTGCTATCTACTAATGATACTGTGGCAAAGCTTTTACCAGCTTCGAGTGGTGTTTGGCCTGATGATAAGTTGCCGAAATGGGCATATAGAGTAACTATTCATCATCTTCTAACGCATAGTAGTGGTATTGCAGAGTATATATGGAATGTTACATTTGATGCAAAACAGACTCTCAAAGAATCTAAAAAAGCAGTGATAGGTTTTGCGGCAAGTAGGCCTGTAGCATTTGAGCCTGGCAGTCAATATAAATATAATCATACAGGCTATATGTTGCTTGGTGTAATAATAGAGCATTTAGCAGAGCAAAATCTTGGGGAGTTTTTTAAGAAAGAATTTTTTAAACCTTTAAAGATGAATAACACATCTCTTTTGTCTTTAGAAGAGGCTATAAAGCTTCAAAAAGGATTGTTATATAATAAATATCCTCTTAGATATTTGGCAATACCTTCAAGCACTACACCAAAATTTACCCAAGTAATTTCTACTGATTTATACGCTCCTTATGGTGATGGTGGGGCCGTTTCTAATGCTGAGGATTTGATTAAGTGGAATAATGCACTTCATCATAATAAGATATTGTCGAAAAAATCGTATCATCAAATGATACATCCTTATTTCAAAATTTCTGACAGGACTACTGGATATGCATCGCATGCGGGTTATGGTATATTCATCTCTAAGCTTCATAGTGGTAATCTTTATTATCACCATGCTACATCTACTTTGGGTACTCGTTGTGACACTGGTTATATTCCTAAGGAAGATATGTCTATAGCAATTCTTAGCAATGTGATGCTGCATGTTCCAGATGAAATGATCAAGAAAGTAGATTTTAGGAAGCCAGAAAATCAGATTGATATATCATATTTTAGAGATGCAATGCTAGAGTCTTTGTGATTTGTTTCCATTTTTAATTCCCACGTTGTCGCACTTCGTTGATGCGCTGCGCACCTATTAAGTATAGGCTTGCGCTGCTCTCAACTCATTCTCCTAGTGGATAATTTAAAACTGAAAACAAATCAGTGTATCTCTGTCATTTTTAATTCCCACGCGTTGTCGCACTTCGTTGATGCGCTGCGCACCTATTAAGTATAGGCTTGCGCTGC
>CAZIGS010000124.1:0-4111 GCA_964538645.1 uncultured Rickettsiaceae bacterium | reverse complement strand
GGCTATAGTGGTTGATGAGTATGGTGGTACAGAAGGTATAGTAACTATTGAAGATGTTGTAGAAGAAATAGTTGGTGAAATAGAAGATGAACATGACGACACAAATGGTGCAAATCATGACTATATTGTTGTGTCAGAAGGGGTCATTGTATCCCATGCGCGCGTTGAAATAGAGGAGCTAGAAGAGGCAATAGGCATAGAATTGAAAGCTAAAGGCGAGGAAGTGGACACTATTGGTGGTCTTGTGATGATGCGAGTTGGTCACGTGCCAAAAATAGGTGAGGTTGTTAATATTGCTCCGAATGTTGTGGCAGAAGTATTAGATGCTAATATGCGTGTGATCAAAAGGCTCAAGATTACATATAGCTTGGATGATTTAGAGTAAGAGTTTTTGTAGGCGTCCTCATTGAATAAGGTCACAGGGCCGTATAACGCGCTGTAATTCTCCTATGAATGACTATTTTTATAAATAAAATCTCTCTAAACATTGCTATAGTTTGACATTAGAGTATGTATTCCATATTATGAAGCCGCGTCTAGCGGAGAAAAATATGGAAATAAATCGGACATATCTTTTTAGGGACAAACGTTTCCTTCCTTTATTTGTTACGCAATTTTGTGGATGCTTTAATGATAATCTTATCAAAAGCGCTCTGGTTATACTTGTTACATATGGTATGGCTACTAGATCATTATTACCTACAGCTCAAATGATATTGCTTGCTAATGCTCTGTTCATTTCACCATTCCTTCTCTTTTCTAGTTTAGCTGGGCAAATCGCTGATAAATACGAGCGTTCCACAATAGTACGTATCATCAAATTTGCTGAGATAGCTATTATCTTACTTGCAATGCATGGTTTTCATAATGAAAATATTTTTATATTATATTTTTCGATCTTTCTTATGGGTGTGCATTCTACATTTTTTGGTCCATTAAAATATAGTATATTACCTGATCATCTTCATAAAGATGAGTTATTAAGTGCAAATGGTTATGTTGAGGCGGGGACATTTATATCAATTTTAGTTGGTACATTGCTTGGTGGTTTTTATACTTCTTGGGAATCGCTGGTAATATATGTAATGTTTTTCTTTGCGATAACAGGCTTTATTTCAAGCTTTTTTCTACCGAAATCTGGAAATAGTGCGCCAGATCTACAAATTAACACAAATCTAATTGAAGAGTCTATAAATATACTCAAACATTCAAATTCTAGAAAGCAGGTGTTTTTATCCATATTAGGCATATCATGGTTTTGGTTTATTGGTGCAGCATTTATAGCCGAAATACCAATGCTTTCACGTGATATTTTCAAAGCAGATGAAAATGTAGCTAATATGTTTCTAGCAATATTTTCTATAGGAGTAGGCATAGGCTCATTTTGGTGCAATAAGATTTTTGAAAATGAAATTACAGCCAAATATGTTCCTATTTCTGCGATATGTCTTAGCATATTCGGTATAGATTTATATTTTGCATGTCAGGCTAATTATTCGGCCCCTCCATATGGTGAGCTTATAGGTTTGAGCATTTTTTTATCAAATATAAATCACTTGAGAATATTATTTGATCTATTTTTTATAGCCTCTATTAGTGGTTTATATGTTGTACCATTATTTGCTGTGATGCAGTATTTTAGTTCACCTAATTATCGTTCTAGAGTGATAGCGGCCAATAATATTATGAATGCTATATTTATGATAGCATCTACTTTGTTACTATCGATATTATTTAAGCTCGGTTTATCTGTACATTCTATAATTTTGATTATTAGTATAATGAATATAGGAGTTGCAATATATATATATCGTTTAGTTCCAGAGACTAGAGTCATTCCAGAGCCAATTATACGTGCCATAATAAAGTTTATCTTTGACAAGCTTTATAGAGTAGAAGTTCGTGGAATGGAGAATTTCTATAATGCAGGAAAACGTGTTGTGATAGTTGCAAATCATATTTCGTACATAGATCCAGCCTTAATACATATATATCTTCCAGAAAAGATCATTTTTGCAGTAGATGCAACTATGTCAGAAGTGAGCTGGGTAAAGTTCTTTTTGAAAATTGGTAAAGCCTATCCTATAGATCGCTCTAATCCTATGGCAACAAAGACTCTTATAAATGATATTAAAAGGAACAAAAAAATTGCGATTTTCCCTGAAGGGCGTATATCTACGACAGGGAGTCTCATGAAGATTTATGAAGGACCTGGTATGATAGCCGATAAGGCTGACGCAGTTATTTTGCCAATTCGAATTGATGGTGCACAATATACATGTTTTTCTAAGCTAAAAAATCTTCCGAGACCTTTCTTTTTCCCTAAAATAACAATTACAGTTTTACCACCTGTAAAACTTGATGCGCCTGATGGAACTCATAGCCGTCAACGTCGAAAATATTTAGGCGGTAAGCTTTATGATATTATGTGCGATATGATGTTTGAGAGCTCCGACTATAAAAAGTCGCTTTTCCAGTCCTTGATAGATTCAGCCAAATTACATGGTTTTGGTAACAAAATTATTCATGACATGAATAATAAATCATCAACATATAGGCAGATGCTAGTTAAGTCATTTGTGTTAGGTGATGCTATTTCTAGAGATACTTTGTTAGGGGAGTATGTAGGTATTATGCTTCCTAATTCTGTGGGGACATGTATTACATTTTTTGCTATGCAGGCTTATGGTAGGGTTCCTACTATGATAAACTTCACTTCAGGAATAAATAATATTATCTCTAGCTGTGAAACTACTAGGCTACGTACTATATACACGTCTAAAGCCTTTATTGAAAAAGCTGAGTTGCATGGGTTAGCAAGGGCTTTAGAGGAAAAATATAATGTAATATATTTGGAAAATCTTGCTAGTAAAATAAGTCTAAAAGCGAAAATCTCAGGATTTATAGCGGGGCTGGTACCTAATTTATATTATAACACCATATTGGGTAATAATATTGACTACACAAAACCCTCTGTTGTGCTCTTTACTTCTGGTACTGAAGGTCATCCAAAGGCTGTAGTTCTTTCTCATGAAAATATGCAAGCTAATAGATCGCAAATCACAGCACGCTTTGATTTTGGTAGAGATGATTTAGCATTTAATGCTCTTCCAATGTTTCATTGTTTTGGAATGACTGCGACATTTTTGATGATTATGCAGGGGATTAAAACATTTTTCTATTCATCCCCACTCCATTATAGAATAATTCCTGAATTAATATACGACTTAGGCGCTACAATTTTATTTAGTACGGATACTTTTTTAAATGGTTATGCGAAATATGCTCATCCATATGATTTTTATGCCTTGAGATATGTTATAGCTGGTGCAGAAAAACTGAAAAGAGAAACTCGCAAAACATGGTTTGATAAATTTGGTGTACGTATATTAGAAGGTTATGGGGTGACAGAAACATCTCCTGTAATATCGGCTAATAGTTTTATGCACGATAAACCAGGTACTGTTGGTAGATTTATGCCTAAGATGGAATATTTTATTAAGCCAGTCGAGGGTATTGAGAATGGTGGATTGCTTTGTGTCAAAGGTCCAAATGTCATGCTAGGATATATCCAATCAGATAAGCCTGGAATAATAGTTCCAACAACAGAAAAAGGCTTAGGTCCTGGGTGGTATAATACAGGGGACATAGTTAATGTTGATGAAGATGGCTATATCAAAATTTTAGGACGCAGCAAAAGATTTGCTAAAATAGCTGGGGAGATGGTTTCTTTAGCAATAATAGAGGAAATTGCAATGATAGCGGATAGTGATAATATGCATGCCGCTATGCATGTAAATGATGAGAAAAAAGGTGAGCAGATAATTTTATTTTCAACCAGCAAAAAGATAGATCGAGATTCTGTGCTTGAGGTAATTCATGAGCGTAATTTGACAGAATTATATTTACCAAAGCATTTCGTGTATTTAGATGAAATTCCAGTATTAGCTACTGGTAAGACTAATTATAGAGCATTATTGGAGATGGCAGAAAAATATGTAGGAAAGGAATGATGGTATAATTCTATGACCCTACCGTCAATATCTCAGCATTCTAAGCTTCATGGTATAGTTCCAAGTAAGAAACTCGGTCAGAATTTTTTATTTGATCT
>CAZIGS010000123.1:0-4130 GCA_964538645.1 uncultured Rickettsiaceae bacterium | reverse complement strand
ATGGGTGGAGGCGGTAGTAGTTCATCTTCTTCACAATCCACTACTACCATTCCAGAACTCAAATCTATTCAAAGCAAGCCTTTAACTAAGTCTCATAATATGAGCTATGGGGGAGGTAAGGGTGCCGCTAAAGAAGTTGGGCATTATAGGCATGAAGATAAAATGGGCGGAGAGGTAGACAAAATAACATTGAAAGGCTGGGGTGGTAGTGAGGGAGGTGGTGGATCTGGTGATACTGCCGGACGTGGCGTTCAGAAAAAACCTGTAAGGCGATGACCAACTATTTATACCACTCAGCTCTTTGAATTTTTACCTCAATGTTATCCACAAAAATGGTAGAGTTTTGTTTAATATTCTCTTCTCTTATTAGCCCTATACCAATATTTCCAAAGCCGGAGCAAAATATACCTATTTTTTTCTCGTTTGATATAATTTCTGTTCCATGAGGAATATGTTCTAAGCCTTCTGATGATGTGATTTTATATATTTTTTTTCTAACTTGTCCCTGAGTTTTAGTCCTAGAAATCACTTCCTGTCCAACATAACATCCTTTATTATAACTAATAGCATTTAACTCTTCTGCACCATATTCTTGGGGCATTGCTTTATCATATAGCAAATCCACACCACCGTCAGGGATGGAGTAACTATATTTATCTTGAATATAAGAGTTATCTTCTACGATATTTTTCTGAGTGATAAATCTATAACCTAATTTCTCATAGCGCGGATCTTTGTAAAAGAGAGCTCCGTTATCCTCGACCCACTTCAGAGAATCGATAGTATTATTACTGGATGCGAGCTTTCGCTCCAACGACAACGAAATATATCCTATCTTACTTCCATCTTTGATTTCCTCAATACTAACTTTTGAATTTAGCTTATACATATTCAGTTTTTGCAGCAAAATATCTTTTGTAGAATATGCTACATCTAAAAGAAACCCATCTTCCACTTTAATAATGAAGATGTCGAACAGAAATCTCCCTTGAGGGGAAAGCATCATTGCATATATTGGTTTCTCTGAATATATATCGTTTGTAATAAGGTTTTGGAGGAATTTGACAGCGTCTTCTCCTTTGATTTCCACTAGAGAGCGATTTGTTAAAATAGATGGCATGATGAGTCTTTATAAATAGTCATTCTCGGGCTTATTTTTATCGTCATTCTCGGGCCATCTTTCGTCATCCTCGGGTCATCTTTCGTCATCATTGAGCCATCTTTCGTCATCCTCGGGCGAAGACCCGAGGACCCATTTATTTTTTTATAGGTTCTCGGGTCAATCCCGAGAATGACGATAAAAACAAGCCCGAGAATGACAAAAAATTATCCAGCTTTCTTGCGTGGCGCCTTCACAGGAGCTATATCTTGGACTATTGGTGATGTTTCACCATTTACAACGGATTTAGTAATAACTATTTTCTTACCTTTATGATCGCCTAGATTAAACATAGAGTCTAAAAGCATATTTTCTAATATTGCCCTAAGTCCTCTGGCGCCTGTCTTACGTTCTAATGCTTTAGTGGCGATTGCATCTAATGCTTCTTTCTCAAATTCTAAAGTTACTCCATCTATAGAAAATAATTTTGTATATTGTTTTGTTAGAGCATTTTTTGGCTCCATTAAAATCTGCACCAAGGCATCATGTGTTAGTTCTTCTAAAGTCGCTACAACTGGAAGACGACCTATAAATTCTGGTATAAGTCCAAATTTGATTAGATCTTCAGCTTCTAGTTTTTTTAGCGCTTCAGTAGGGTTTATATTGGTTTTAGAAAATACAGACGCACCAAATCCTATGCTTCCAGCAGCAATACGGTTTTGTATAGTATTCTCAATTCCACCAAATGCTCCTCCACAAATAAATAATATATTGGTTGTATCAACCTGTACAAAATCTTGTTGTGGGTGTTTTCTTCCACCTTGTGGCGGAACAGAAGCAATAGTGCCTTCCATAATCTTTAGCAAAGCCTGTTGCACACCCTCTCCGGATACGTCTCTTGTTATAGAGGGATTATCAGATTTACGGGTAATTTTATCTACTTCATCGATATAAATGATCCCACGCTGAGCTTTCTCAACATTATGATCTGCAGATTGTAACAATCTCAAGATTATATTTTCTACATCTTCACCAACATACCCAGCTTCAGTTAAAGAAGTTGCATCTGCCATAGTAAATGGTACGTCTAATATTTTTGCCAAAGTTTGTGCTAGCAATGTTTTTCCAGAACCAGTAGGGCCTATGAGTAATATATTAGATTTTGCAAGCTCAACATCCACGTTGCCTTTGTCGATATGTTCTAAGCGTTTATAGTGATTATATACTGCAACAGATAATACTTTTTTAGCATAATCTTGACCGACTACATAATCATTCAATGTAGCATAGACATCTTTTGGTGTAGGTAGCTTAGATATATCTTGCTTAGTTGTTTCTTTAAGCTCTTCTTTGATTATATCATCACAAAGCGTAACGCATTCATCGCAAATAAATACCGTAGGTCCGGCTATAAGTTTCTTTACCTCACCTTGTCCTTTACCACAAAAAGAACAATATAGCATCTTTGTATCACTACTTCCCATTATTATCCTCAACCATATGTTCTTTTTATTATTTTTTAGCTTTTACTATTTTATCCAGAGAGGAACGATCAGTCATAACTTCATCCACTATACCAAATTTTTTAGCTTCTTCTGGACTCATGAAATTATCGCGCTCTAGAGCTTTAGCTATCACATCTCTTTTTTGGCCTGTATGTTTGATATATATATCGTAAAGATTTTCTCTTACTTTTAGAGTTTCCTTTGCATGGATTTCTATATCTGTTGCTTGTCCTCTATATCCACCTAAAGGTTGATGTATCATCACTCTACTATATGGTAATGCATATCTCATACCTGGTTCGCCTGCGGCAAGTATTATTGACCCAAATGAACAAGCTTGGCCTAAGCATATAGTAGCTACTTTTGGCTTGATATACTGCATTGTGTCATATATTGCCAAACCTGAAGTTACTACACCTCCAGGAGAGTTGATATACATCCATATTTCCTTATCAGGATTTTCTGCTTCCAAGAATAACAATTGGGCAACAATAACATTTGCCATATTATCCTCAAATTCTCCTGAAACAAATATGATCCGCTCTTTTAATAGACGGGAATAAATATCATAGGCACGTTCTCCGCGGCTTGTCTGTTCGACAACCATAGGCACTAAAGTCATAGAAGCTCTCTTAAATAAGAATACAATTGTTGATCGTATCCCAAAATATTTTTAATGTAAAGGGCAAATGTATGTCCCACATTTAAAAACGAGTTGATATTTCTCAGTCTTCGATCGTGTTATCTTTTTGTTCAGCTCCTAGCAAATCAAGAAAGATAAAACGAAATTTACTTACCATATGCATATCTTTTATCTCACCAGGTGAAAATACGTTATTTGCCCAATATTCCTTTTCAAAATGAGACGCTTTACCTCCATCCAAAGAAGCGGCGTTGTCTTCATCAGCCAATCTGCTATCTAAATAACGTAATACAGCAGCTTCCTTTTCCTCCATCGTATCTCTAACCCTTCCCGCAAGATATTTTCCTACTACATCTTCGATTGAGACAGATAAGTCGCCTTCTTCATCTTCATCGTCAAATTCTTCTTCTGAATCGTATTCATTTGCTGTCACAAAACCTGACGAAGATGTATCGGAATATGTGAATTTTGCATCTATCTCTTCTTTAGGATAAGTGTCTTCTAAAGCCTTTAATTCACTTTTAATTTTTGCAATCCAGGGCTTTACTTCATCTACCTCTTGATCTTCATCTTCTTTTGTAGGTTTGTCTTTACTAGGAAAAAGTTTGCTTAGTGTCTGAAATGGCTTTTTCAAATAGCCCATTATACTTTTATTAGGACGACCCATAACATCCCTCCAAAATAAATTGAAACATAAATTAACGATGTTAACCTTTTATATTATGAAGTTAATGTAGTTTTTTTGCAACTAATATTTACTAATAAGTAATAATCGCAAGTTATAAATATATTGATTATTGAATGGGGGTTTAGATTCAACGAATGTAGAACTTATTATTCTGACATCTAAATAGCCTGAAATAGAGTGGGGCGGATGACCGGG
>CAZIGS010000122.1:0-4191 GCA_964538645.1 uncultured Rickettsiaceae bacterium | reverse complement strand
AATCGCCAAAGCTCCAGGCACATTTGACAACATAACTTTTATTCTTGCAATATGCGGAACATTAGCTGCATCAGCATCCCATGCTAAATCCATCAACCTCTCAGGAGTTGTAGCAAAATTAGCTAACATTTCACAATCTGAGGTATGTATGGTGATACCCTTCCCAGTATGTATCACTCCTATAATTGGGTCACCGGGTAAAGGGTGGCAACATCCTGCAAAATGAACTGCCATACCTGGTATCAGACCATGAATTGGAATTGCATCTTCTTTCGCATTATCCTTATTGCTCTTAAACCCAAAGAATAGTAGCGTAGATTTAAGACGACTTCTTTTAGGTACATTAGATTTAAAATGTTTGAGTATTTCTTCCCTAGATAACGTGCCCTCTCCTACCGACAGATATATTTCATCAACAGATTCCTTTTTAAGAATTTTCATTATCTGAGTTAAAGCACCAGCAATATCGGTTACTCCTTCTGCCGTTAATGCACGTTCCAATATTGCTTGCCCTAAACTCACATATTGGTTCACCTCCTGACTTCTCACAAATTTTCTTATCTCTGATCTAGCTTTTCCAGTAATAGCAATTTTTTCCCATGAAGGAGATGGAGATTGACTTTTAGATGTCAAAATCTCTACTTGATCCCCATTGTCTAAAGTAGTTTTCAGCGGCACTATTCTACCATTAACCTTTGCTCCAACGCAGTGATGCCCAACTTCTGAATGCACCGCATAGGCAAAATCTATCGGAGTTGCTCCTTTAGGTAGAGGTATAATCGTGCCCATTGGAGTGAAGCAAAATACTTGGTCATAGTACATTGCCAGCTTTGTATTTTGTAGAAATTCTTCTGGGTCAGTAGTTTGTTCTAAAATGCTTAGCAATTCTCTAATCCACTGATACTGCCTTCCATCAGCCTGATAATGCTGCTTATATCTCCAATGAGCAGCAACCCCAAGCTCTGCAATATCGTGCATTTCCTCTGTTCTGATCTGCACCTCAATCCTTTTTTGCATCGGGCCTACAATTACTGTATGCAGTGACTGATATCCATTGTTTTTAGGAGTGCTTATAAAATCTTGGAAATTTTCTGGAACCACTTTATATGCAGCATGTATAATACCAAGAGCCTGGTAGCATTCTGGGAGAGTTTTTACAATCACTCTAAAGGCTATTAGATCAGATAATTGATCAAAACCTACATTTTTATATTTCATCTTCATCCAAACAGAATATGGAGTTTTTTGCCTTCCAGAAACCTTCGCTACCAAACGTGACTTATTTAAAGTTTCTTGGATTTCTCCAATAATTTCTTCAATCATTTTTTCACCATGGCTATTTATAGATGAAAGACGCTTAATGATTGAATCTCTTATATCTGGATGTAATATTCGAAATGCTATATCTTGCAGCTCAAGCTTAACTTCCTGCATACCTATTCTTTCTGCAAGTGGCCCGTATATCTCCATTGTTTCTAGTGCTACACGAGTGCGCTTTTCACTAGATTTTACAAAATCTATTGTACGCATATTATGAAGTCTGTCTGCGAGTTTGACTAGAAGAACTCTAATATCATCACTCATCGCTAAAAGCAATTTGCGAAAATTCTCAGCCTGTCTTTCATGCTCTGGTTGAAATTCGATTTTAGTAAGTTTTGTAACTCCATCAACAAGTGTAGATATTTCTGGTGAAAATTCTTTAGATATTTCTTCTAATGTGAGATCTGTATCTTCTACTGTATCGTGGAGTAATGCTGTAATTACAGACTGACTGTCTAAATGCATCTGAGTTGTTATATATGCTACTTCTAGTGGATGCTGATAATAGGGATCACCAGATTCTCGCAGCTGATCCCCATGATATTTGATCGCAAAATCTATTGCTTTATTGACTAGCGCCTTGTTACAGTTTGAATCATAGGACGCGAGTACATTGATAATTTCTTCACGACCAATATTCATTCAAAACCTATATTATTTTATCCTCATCTTCTACTATATCATCAGAGAATATATCATTGTCAAATTCTGTGATGCTCATATTGTCAAAATTATGCTCATCAGGTATATAATCTACATCTATTGTAGAATCTTCAGAAGATTCAGACTCTTCGTCATCTATGTTGTCATGATTACCATGAAGTTGGAATTTTGAAATGATTATATCTCTCATTTTTTCAGGATCTATATTATCTTCCTCAATTTCACGAAGTGCTACTACGGGATATTTATCATTGCGTTTTGGAACAGTTGGATGAGCACCAGAGATAAGCTGTTTTGCACGCTCTGCTGCTATTGCCACTAGTTCAAAGTGATCAAATTTATTACTACAACGTTCAACGGTTAGTCTTGCCATGTGCTTTAATTCCTAATAACTGATTATAAATATTATCGGATTATACTATAAAATATCATTTTTGCAAGGATAGGTTTTTATGTGTGAAAAATTAATATTACTAGACAATATATGAGATATAGTTTAAGATGTGTTAAAAAATAGGTGAGGACGCATGTCAAGTACATCATTCGATATTTTCGAATCAGCAAAAAAGGGCATTATTAAGAACTTTCTAAATATAGGAAAAATAGACCATATTATTGTTAGTGCAAAAGATAAAGATGGATCTAACCCACTTCATTATGCCGCATACTATGGCCACACAGAGCTAGTAGATCTCCTCATTGCAAGATTTCCAGCACTTGTTAATGAACAAGATGCACTTGGTGCTACTGCCTTTCATTGTGCTGCATATAATGGCCACACAAAGATAGTAGAGCGAATTGCAGGACATAAAACACTTATTAGTGTGGGAGATAGAGATGGCAACACGGTCCTTCATATTGCTGCAGAAAATTGCCGCACAGAGATAGTAAATCTCCTCATTACACAATATCCACAACTTGTTAATACAAAAAATAACCATTGGGCTACTGCCCTTCATATTGCTGCAACAAATGGCCACACAGAGATTGTAAATCTCCTCATTACACAATATCCAGAATTTGTTGATACAAAAGATAAAGATGGAGCTACTGCTCTTCATTATGCTGCAAGAAATGGCCAGAAAGAGATGGTAGAGCTCCTCATTATAAAATATCTACAATTCGTTCATGAACAAGATGAATTTGGAGCTAACGCCCTTCATTATGCTGCAGAAAATGGCCACACAGAGATTGTAGAGCTACTCATTACACGATATCAATCGCTTGTTGATACAAAAGATAAAGATGGAGCTACTGCTCTTCATTATGCTGCAGAAAATGGCAAGAAAGAGATTGTAGCTCTCCTCATTACACGATATCCAGCACTTGTTCATACAAAAGATAAAGAGGGGGCTACCGCACTTCATCGCGCTGATAAAAATAATATGTTTAACGATATATTTGATAAATATTTATCAGTTTGTAGGGATTTAGATTTGAGTGATATCACTTTTTCAGCCCATTCCTTCAAAGTACTCCTTGATATGATTAAAGAAATTCCTAATGTAATATCAAAATTTGACAATATCATACTACCACAAGGCCAAGATGATGTTAAAAAAATACAGGATTTGATAGCAAATTCTTCTATGACTCAAGGTAATTTTCCGATAGATCACACACAAATCGGAGAATTGCATCTAGAAGATACACCAAATAGGGGGAAAAGACCTAGAATAGAAGAAACAGATAACGAAGGAGATACAGACGTCGTTATGACTGCGGCGCCAGACAGCATTGGGCTCAGTGGCGATATTTTTAGGGTTGATGAGGAGTAGTCGTTCTAGACGACTTGTAATATCATTGTACTCAAACATATGCCTTTTAGTGTATAATATAGACATCACTACTCAAAATAATGTTGCACGCGCCTTCTTTAAAAGCATATCACGCTTTGTCTATAATTTGCTTAACGAGTCATCTCCTTAACCCAGCAGTAGATTTTTGGTAAAACAAATAATGTAAATATAGTCCCAAAAGATAAACCTCCTACCAAAATTATTCCAATAGCCTGGCGAGCCTCTGAGCCAGCACCGCTAGAAAAAACCAACGGAAGCGCACCTAAAATCATTGCCCCTGTAGTCATTAAAATTGGCCTTAGCCTTAGAGTAGCAGCATGTGACACTGCCCGTACAATATTCTCTCCATCATCTATCATCCTATTAGCAAATTCTACAATCAAAATACCATGCTTGGTAATAAGTCCTA
>CAZIGS010000121.1:0-4293 GCA_964538645.1 uncultured Rickettsiaceae bacterium | reverse complement strand
TTCTATAATTTTTAGAGGTGCAGAGAGAGCTCCAGCGCGAAGAAGTAAAGCCAATTCATTTGCAGATTCTACAGTAAAATTGCCAGAGATAAAGGCGCTTCCCCCTAAAATTGGCTCATTTATATTAGCTGCACTGAGTACTTTTCCATCAAGTACTATTGCTATTCTGCGTCCTATATTATGTTTAGTAATTTCTCCAAATATTTTGCCACCAATATTATTGAAAGTTAAAGATACACCTGGCTGGGCATTTTGATTAAAAGAAGCCTTTGCATCACTTAAAAGCTCTCCACTGAGGAAAGATTTTTTTCTTACTATAACTGGGTATGATTGTCCTGAAGATCGTTCTTCAAATAAGAGGAGAGAATCACTAGGTATGTATCCCTTCATGGCTTCTTCAATATTGACGTCATCATTGACCAAGTGGAAAGTAAGTTTTGCAGTTTTCCCTAACATGTTTTTTAGCTCTCCAGGGTTTTCAGCTCCAGGCACCTGCAGTAGTATTTGTTTATCTCCTTGTCTTTGAATAGTAGGTTCTTTTGTACCTGTACTATCAACTCTCATTCTGACAATTTCTATAGATTGATCAATTACATTTGACTCCATTTCAGAAAGTCTATCTTCATTGAATTTTAATATGATCTTAGAATCTTTCTGTTCTACCCAAACAGATTTATCTACATTTCGGATACTTTTTCTTAATGTATCTAGATCAGCTGTATCACGAAGTTCTAATTGGACTTGGTTAGAATGAAAACGGAGGTTGCGATAGCCTATTTTCTTGTCGCGCAATTCTTTTCTTAAATTGTCGCTCAGCATTTCATATTGGTCTTTTATATAATGCTCTAAATCTACATCGAGTAAAAGATGGGACCCACCTCGCAAATCTAGCCCCAAATTTACAGATTCTTTTGGAAGAAAGCTTGATGTAACATTAACAAAATTAGGGGCAGCAAAAATTGCTGCCATGACAGTTACAGTAATCGTAATGATTACGCGCCAATAGGAAATTCCATGCACTTATTTTGCCTTTTTTCCTGGTTTATTAGATTTAGCTACAGGTTTTTTTGCTGCTGGCTTAGCAGGAGCTTTAGATATAGGTTTTGCAGCAGGTTTTTTTGTAGTAGAAGCTGGTGTAGTTTTGGCAGCAGGTTTAGCAGGAGCTGCTGTAGCTTTTTCAGTTTTAACAGAAGGCTTCTCTATTTGTGTTTTTCTGCTTGGAATATCTGCTATACTAGATTTTAAAATCTTTACTTCAACATTATTCCCTATGGAAATAATAGCTGTTCCGTCATTTTCATTTACTCTCACAACTTTACCGTAAATCCCGCTATGAGTTATTATTTCTTCACCTGGCTTTACAGTGGAAACAAGTTGTTCTTGTTGTTTACGCTTTTTTTCCTGAGGCTTGATAAGTAGAAAATAAAACACTACAAATATCAATACCATAGGTACTAAGCTTGTCCATCCTCCACCCTGAATTTGCTCTGGAGCCTGTGGCAGATTGCTAGTTCCTGATATGCTTGTTGTTGCTTGGTTTTCTTGTGTCATAATTTTTCCTCATATATTTTTATAGCACCATAATGCTATTCATATAATTTAAAGTCAAGTATTCTCGAATTCTTTATTATATAAATTATAATATTCGCTCTTTTTTTTCATCAGTTCTTCATGAGAACCAGTTTCAACTATATGTCCTTTTTTCAATACCACTATTTTATCCGCTTCAATAATATTGGCTAGCTTATGAGTAATTATAATAGTGGTCCTATTTTGCTTAAGTTTTTGCAGTGAATCTTCAATAGCAAGCTCAGAGTGAGAGTCTAAAGAACTTGTTGCCTCATCTAATATTAGAATAGGTGCATTTTTAAGAAATGCTCTAGCTATAGACAGGCGTTGCCTTTGTCCTCCTGAAAGAGTAGCACCTTGGTTACCAATCATCGTATTATATTTTTCTGGGAGCGTGTCAATAAATTCGTCAGCATGAGCTTTTCTAGCGGCTTCAACTATGTCTTTATGAGAAATATTTTCACATGCATATGCAATATTTTCTGAAATAGTTGCATCAAATAACATTGTATCTTGTGTAACTAATGCTACTTGGTTGCGTAGGGAATTTAATGTAACATTTCTTATATCATGACCTCCTATAAGGATTTCTCCAGCGCTGGGATCATAAAATCTAACTAATAAATTTGCTAAAGAAGTTTTTCCACCACCAGATTTTCCTACTATTGCGACAGTAGTATTAGGTTTTATAGAGAAACTAATATTTGATAAAGCATGCTTTTCTCCAAATGATAATGATACATTGTGAAACTCGATTTCAGGTGATTTAAACTCAATTGCGCTAGCATTTGGTAAATCCTGTATTTTTGGTTCGATATCTAATATTTGGAATAAACGTTTTGCTGCAGCTAGACCTTCTTGTAAATGTACATTAAGTGCTACTAAGCTTTTATATGGTCTGTAGGCGGAAAAGAAAGCTGTAATAAATCCAAATAAAGCCCCAGCAGTCGTTTTTCCAGCCATAATTGCCCATCCACCATACCATAATATCAAAGCTACTGCTATACCGCTTAGAGTTTCCATTACAGGAGAGGTGAGAGCATCCAATTTTGCTGCTTTTTTGTAAAGTTCATATATTTTTTCAGTAGTTTTTCCTGCTTTTCTAACTTCATAATTTTCAGCTCTATAGGATTTTACTACTTTAATAGAATGAAAAGTTTCATCAAGCGTTGCAGTATAATTGCCTAATTCTTCTTGAGCTAAATAAGCTATTTTTCTCATTCTGCGTCCAAGAATTTGTATTGGGTATATTGCTAGGGGGAAAAATCCAAAGCAGATTAGGAACATCATTGGTTCTAGTGATAACATAACGCCAAGCAAAAATATTACAGAAAAACAGTGTTTTGCTACTCCGACAAGTACTTGTGATACAGCACCTCTCATAAGTGAAATATCGTTTGAAAAACGAGAGATTAGTCTGCCTGAAGAATGTTCTTCGATCAAAGATAAATCTGCTTTTAGCAAATGTTCATACATTAGGACTTGTAGGTCTGTTAGAATACGTTGCCCAACAACTTTGATTAAATAGCTTTGCATATATTCTGCGCCGCCTTTAATAGCGCATATACCAATCATTAGAAGAGGAATAAGTACAAGCATTTTCCTATCATGATTAATTAGCACATCATTTATTACCGGTTCTACAAGCCTTACAATTATGGCAGTACAAGATGCTACTATGATCATAAAAAATAACGCAGCAAATATTTTGCCGAGATATGGCCTAATATGATTTTTAATGAGGCGCTTCACTATATATGAAGTTGGATATTCTTCTGCTAACATTGATCTGGTTATGTGATTTTATCTGGGGATTATAGCAAATATTGTGATTAAATAAAGGATAATGTTCAAATCATTATAGTTTTAAAAGGTCTATTGCAAGGTGTTTTATATGTAAATATTCAAAAATGAGTTATAAATATAATTTTATAACTCATGATTACACAAACTCCCTGTCATATCTTCCATATTTGAGCGATGTAATAACTTCATACCCCACTGTCCCTGTTAATGAGGCTATTTGATCAGGAGTGCTATTTGGGCCAATGATTTCTACTGTATCTCCAATATTACAACTTACACCTGTTACATCTAGTACCGTAAGATCCATTGACAATCTACCCATTATAGGCACTTTCACTCCATCAATAAACATATGTCCTTTATTACCAAGAGATCTAGAAAATCCATCAGCATACCCTACAGGAACAGTTGCAAGACTAGAGCCTGCTTTTACTTTTGCTGTGGATCCATAGCCTATATAAGCATCATCATTACAATAATTAATTTGAATTATAGGTGCTGTAAGTGATATAGGGTTTTTAATATTAGGGTTTACAGATGCCCCTATCCCATATAAAGCCGCGCCAGGTCTTACCATATCAAAATGATATTCTGGTCCTAAAAGAATGCCGCCAGATGCAGCTAGACTCTTTTTAATATGAGGATACGCAGCTGTTGCTTTGATAAATTTATCTAGCTGGTATTTGTTATACGGATTGGATGCATCTCCATCACAGGCTAGGTGGCTGATTAGGTACTCTACTCCTTCTGGAAGAGTTTCAAGTCTAGCAAAATCTTCAGCACTTATACCAAATCTGTTCATTCCTGTATCGATGTGGATTATAGACTCAGCCTTTGGGCAGAGTTTTTTCCATAAATCTATTTGCCATACAGTGCTTAAAGATGGTATTAATTTATATTCTTCGAAAATATTTACTG
>CAZIGS010000120.1:0-4381 GCA_964538645.1 uncultured Rickettsiaceae bacterium | reverse complement strand
CATATGGTTCATGATATTATGGAAACCTATGAAAAATTATATGCATAAGAAAAAGGGCTCTGAGCCTATTTTTGATATAATTGGGCGGTCAGTTGAGGTGATAGATTCAGACATAGAACTTGGGAAAATAGGTAAAGTAAAATGGTCTGGCACCATCATGAATGCAAGACTTAAGGAAGGCACAAACCACAAAGCAAAAGTAGGGGATGTTTTAGAAGTAGTTTCAATTGAAGGAAATGTGCTAGTCTTGAAATAATATAGAAAGCTCTTCTTGCCAGGAATATTACTCAGCGTCTTGTCAAAAATAGGCAAGTACTAGGACATATGAAACCGAGAAGCGTAACATATAAATGATATTTGAGCATCACAGACTCCTATATTGACGACGTAATTGAATTTTTCACAAGAAACTCAACAAATCATCTATCACCACTTGTTTATCCATAGTAGATGGAGCTTCTATAACTCCAGGACGCATTCTCCAAGCCAACACAGCGCAAATTGTTGTCTTCCTATCAGATAATTCATCTTGGTCAGAATTGATAATTTGGTATATAGTCTCCCCTATACATAATGGATGATCTTCAAGACGCATGACAATTTTATATTGATCTTTAAGTAAAAATACTCTCTCTATTACCCCAGATTCACCAGCAATAGAGCTCGATCTTTTAAATCCATCATAGTAATTTTCCATAACCACACAATTATCGACATAACTACCTTGCGCAGTCTGTTTTACAAACAACTCTAACATATCCCACATATGATTTGCAGAAACATTTTTTATAACTGAGCCGGAAGCATATATCATATTTTACCCCATTTCTTTATACATGTAGCTAAACTATACAATATAGCAGATATAATAGCAACGCTAGATGCTAAAGGCCAATCAAGCTCAAACGACAGATATATGCCTAATATACCTGAAAATATAGCAAAAATCATAGAATAAATAATCATACTAGTAGGAGTTGTACTAACAATACGGCTAGTTGCAGCAGGCATAACAAGTAAAGCAGTAATGAGTAACGCACCTATATTTTTAATAGTTACTGTTACTACAAGAGCTAATACTAGCAAACAACAAAACTCCAGAATATTGACAGAAATTTTTTGTATACTAGCTAGATCTGAGTTTAAAGACAGCAGTACAAGATGTTTTAAGAATTTTACTAATAAAACGAATACTAAGATATCCAATGCTACAACCATATACAAATCTTCTATTGTAAATGAAAAAATATCACCAAATAGCATGGTTTCTATAACAGCGCTATTTGGGGTTTTAGAAGCAAAGATTATTGCAACTGCAACCATTGTACTAGAAACCAAGCTTATTACCGTGTTTTTATTAGAAAAGGACTTCATTATAAAAACAATCGATATAAAAATTATTGAAACCACCAGCATAGAAGGTAAAGTTGGAAGATTTAAAAAATGGCTCACTATACCTGAAAAAAGACATGCATGTGCAAGCCCGTCGCTAAAATAATTATATCTTTGCCAAAGCAAAACACAGCCTACAGGAGCCAATAAAATACTAATTGATATAACTGCAGCTATTATTAAAATCATATTTATGTCCTATATATTGTGATTGCAACGCATCGCTACACTAGCTTGTGATACAAAGTCTTCTACAATTCCACTAATGAGTATGGTCATGTGTATGCGCATAAATACCTATATTTTCGGCACCTTTCACTATAGTGTGAGTTGGTCTACCACGACAACAAAGATGGTGGTTCAAACATAAAACCTGATCTGATTTTTTCATTACTGTAAATAGGTCATGCGAAATAAGAAAGATAGTAGTTTGGTTTCGATTTTTAAGTTCTTCGAGTATAGAATAAAACTCTTCCTGCCCATGAATATCTAGACCCTGAGTAGGCTCATCCAAAACCAATAACTCTGGGGTTTTCAGAATAGCGCAAGCCAAAATTAATCTTTGTAATTGACCACCTGATAGGTTAATAATGGACTCGTTTTTTAAAATATCTATATTGGCAAAATCCAGCAATTTATCTAACATATTGGATTTTTTGTAATTTGGGGATAAGAGCTCAATGAAACTAATAGCAGTGAGAGGAAGATCTGGATTAATATACAATTTTTGAGGCACATAAGCTAATTGTTTTAAACTATTATGCACAAGCCCAGAAGTAGGTTTTTCTAGTTTAAGCAGCATTCGAGCTATTGTTGTTTTTCCTGCACCATTTGGACCTATTAAAGTAGTTATAGTACCGGCTTCTAAAGCGAAGCTTACGTCATCTAATATATTATGCGATCCATATTTACGGGATATATTTTCGAGTATTGCTATATTGTTCATTCATGCCCCTATAGTCATTGCGAGAAGAATTACAGAGCATCTGCGTCGTAATTCTATGTTGTACAATCCATTTTAATGAGCTTGTTACAGCAACACTTCTTAATATTGTATTGCTACACAATCGACGTATACTGGATTGCGAGATACAGCAATCAGCAGATGCTCTATGTGGTATCTCGCAATAACACACCCCTCTCTCTAATTCACAATTTCCCAATGTCCATCTGGTTTCCTACAAGCTTTACCATAGGCTTTTTGACTTTCACCACCAACATTAATTGTCTGTGTATATTCACGACAGTAAGTGCCGTCCTTAGCTTGATATGTTCTTGTAGGAGTAACAGAACCTGAATGCCCATTATCTGGATTACGCCATTCTGAAGTTTTCCCAGAAGGAACAGATTCTAATGCACTATGAGTAGTTTTTTCTGCCATCATTTTATCATGTTCATCTAAGCTTTTACCAATTGAACTACCTATTAGACCACCAGCTATTGCACCAACCGCAGTAGTCAAAATTGCCCCTTCACCACCACCAAATCTTGAACCAAGTAATCCACCTGTTAATGCCCCAAGCACGGCTCCACTACCTTGTTTATGTCCTTGACATGATGTCACCATAAGACAAGCTAGTAAAATTAACACTGAGCTTTGAAGTTTTTGTCTAATCATAATTGTCTCCTTTTGAATTTAAGTAGGATTATAATAAACTATTTATAATATTATAGGAAATATTTTATTTGTAGTGGCTATATATTCTCAAGAACAGAAAATATGAGTTTTGACAAGCTACTATAATCTATCTATTCTATCTTAAGTATACTCTAAGTATACTCACAACACAGAACAACAAAGAAAATGGACTTATTGATATGTCGACTCATAATAACCACAAACATAATCATAAAGAATTGCTAAAAACAGCTCCATATTTCTCTGTAGCAACGGCGGTGATAATTGCTATTATAAAATATTATAGCTTGCTTAATACAAACTCTGCTTCTCTTTTCGCAAGCTTGATGGATTCATTGTTAGATTTATCCACTTCCATAATAAATCTAATAGCAATTCATATGGCATTAGTGCCACCAGATCATAATCATAGATTTGGGCATAATAAAATTGAAGATCTTGCAGTATTTGGACAGTCAGTAGGTTTTTTCATGTTCGGAATATTTAGTTTTTATAATTCCATAGAGCATTTTCTACATCCATCAACACTTCATAATGTTACCACTGCTATATATGGGATGATAGCATCGTCTTTATTGACTATCTGCCTTGTTTTTTATCAATCAATAATAATCAAGAGAACTAAATCATCAATTATCGAAGCTGATAGACTACATTATATTGTAGATATATTAACTAACATAGTAGTCATCTCTTCACTATATTTTAGCTCTAGATTTATTACAATTGATGCTATATTTGGTATATTAATTGCTTGTTATATTATATATAGCTCATATGGCTTATTTGTCAGGGCAACAAAAAATCTTGTCGACCAAGAGCTTAATGATGAAGAGCGAGTGAAAATTCTTGGTATAATAGGAAAATACAAGGAAGTGCTAGGCATACATGAATTGAAAACCAGATATGCAGGATCAAAGCCTTTCATACAGTTTCATCTTGAGATGGATGGGAATAGTAATTTATTGGAAGCACATAGCTTAAGTGATAGGATTATGGAAGATATATTGAAAGAATTCCCTGACGCAGAGGTAATTATTCATCAAGATCCAGCTGGTGTTGAAGAAAACGTAGCATATCGTGAGAAACTATGAACTTTGACAATCAACATATGCGTAGCGCATTAGAGAATGCTTTATATGCACAAGTAAATAACGAGGTACCTGTTGGCGCTGTAATCGTCATGAGAAGTACTGATAAAGTAATCTCGACAGGTCATAACAGAGTTGAGACTGAAGAAAATCCTACGAAACATGCAGAAATGATAGCTATAGAAGCGGCTTGTAAAGTATTGCAAAGTAAAAATCTCAGTGAATGTGATATGTATGTAACTTTAGAGCCGTGCACTAT
>CAZIGS010000119.1:0-4450 GCA_964538645.1 uncultured Rickettsiaceae bacterium | reverse complement strand
AATAGTACATGAAGGTGCAGAATATGGTATTGGAGAAGTAATTCCTGGGTCTGATATAGTATTACAATCCGTAAGTGAAGGAGAAGATAGCTTTACTTTTAGCCATTTTTTAAATGGTGATAGCGTAGAGATTAGATCAGACACAATTACTTTTTCTCGAACTTATCGTTCTCTTGAGAAGGGGCTATCAATAAGAACTCCTCAAAGTGCAATTGAAGAGAAAGTGCAAGATAAAGATTCTTCTCGTGGTTCTAGCAATTTTGAAGATGGATGTAAAAAGGATCATTACGATAAAGAACCACCTTCTGGGGCAGCAACGACACCACCTTTAGTGAGTGGATGTTTTGAGGTAGATTATGAAAAAATTATATTAGTTGAAACTCCTCATAATATATTAGGAGACGTAGACAGTATGGTTGCAGCTGCTGCTTAGCCTAACTTCCTTTTTTCCCATAACTCCTCAAGTTTGTAGTATTCTCTAGCTTCTGGGTGCATTAGATGTACCATTACATCACCAGCATCAACCAAAACCCATTCTGATTTTCCGAGTCCTTCAAGATTTATCTTAGGCAGTCCAGCTAGTTTGAGTTCATCTGCTACATATTCTGCAATTGCCCCAACATTTTTGCTAGAACGTCCACTTGCGAATATCATATAGGTGGCCATCGATGAAGTATCAGCTAGATTTATAGTATGTATATTTTCTGCTTTTTTGTCTTCAAGCAATTTTATGATTAGCTCTTTGAGCTGCTTAGAGTTCATTTTTGGTAGTAAATTCACATATTCTCCGATTTTGTGTTATTGCGAGGCGCTCTCTTAGGCGACGCGGCAATCCATCCCTGTGGTTGCTTCGTTATCCTACGTGCTTCTCTGGATGACGGTTCTTTTTCCTTATCTCTGTAGATGATAATTCAGATAATATCTCTGGTACGAATACCAAAGAATGGATCCCAGCCTGCGCGGGGATGACTCCATTATATTTCTCTTTAAGCATTTTTCCAGCTATACTATTCTCCAAAAGATCAGTATAAGATCTGCGATTAAAAATTATCATATCCACTAATTCTGGTAATCTATCATAATTTTCCCATAAATGGAACTCTTTAAGACAATCTACTCCCATAAGCCATATAAATTTTGTTTTAGGAAAATGCTCAGTTAGGTATTTTAATGTATCAAAGCTATTAGAAGATTGTATTTCCAGCTCTAAGTTAGAGATGAAAATTCTAGGCTCATTTTTGGTTAATTTGCAGCAAAGTTTGATTCTTTCATCTAAACTTAGCTCATAGGCTGGCTTTAAATTATTTTGCGGCACTACAAGCCATAATATATGATCAAGCCCTATTTCAAGAGCTTTTTCGCTAATTGCTAAATGCCCCTCATGTGGTGGGTTAAATGATCCACCCAAAATTCCAATCTTTTTATTCGTTAAATCCAAATTACTAAAAGATTGCAAATTATGAAAATTTTGGCTAAATTGCATGTCTGTAAAACCTAATAAATATAAGCGTGGCAATAAGTAAAGCTGAGTTAGAACATATTATACGTGAAAATTTTCCAAGTGCCACTATAGAAATTATAGATTTGGCAGGAGATGAGGATCATTACAGTCTGTCTATTACAGATGAATGCTTTACTGGCTTGCCACTTATAAAGCAGCATAAAATGGTCAAAGAAGCTTTGAAAGAGGTTTTAAGCACTAGGTTGCATGCGATTACTATAAAGACTGATACCAAGTTCCGAAATTAACCGCGCAAAAGGAATTTTTCGGATCTAACATTTACGCACCTATTAAGTATAGGCTTGCGCAGGCTCGTCTCTGAAATTCCATTTGCGCAATTTAATTTGGGAATTGGTATGAATATGACTAAGAAACTATCTTTTCAAGAAATTATAATGAAGCTACAGCAGTTCTGGATAGATCAGGGTTGCGCTATACTTCAGCCATATGATATGGAAATGGGTGCTGGTACTTATCATCCTGCGACCGTTTTAAGGACTCTTGGACCGAAACCTTGGAATGTAGCTTTTGTCCAGCCATCACGTAGGCCTACAGATAGTAGATATGCAGAACATCCAAACAGAATGCAACATTACTACCAATTTCAGGTAATTTTAAAACCTTCTCCTGATAATATACAGGATTTATATTTAGAATCTTTGGCAATGCTCGGGATAGATAAAACAAAGCATGATATTAGATTTGTAGAGGATGATTGGGAGTCTCCAACTTTAGGCGCTGCTGGGCTTGGTTGGGAAGTATGGTGCAATGGAATGGAAGTGTCACAATTTACATATATGCAACAGCTTTGTGGTATAGAATGTAGACCCGTTGCAGGAGAAATTACATATGGATTAGAAAGACTTGCTCTATATATTCAAGAAATAGATGAGGTGAAAAATCTTGATTGGAATGGTGTTAAAGGTGGTAATGCTCTAACTTATGGCGAAGTGGATTTTGAAGCAGAAAAACAATTTTCGAAATATAACCTAGAAATTGCTAATACTGAAATATTATTCAGACATTTTGAAGATGCGGAAAAAGAATGCGAGGTTTTAGTAAAACATGATTTGCCATTTCCTGCATATGATCAATGTATCAAAGCAAGTCATATATTTAATCTTCTTAATTCCAGAGGGGTTATAAGCAGTACAGAAAGAGCTAGTTATATTGGACGAGTAAGGAATTTAGCAAAAATTTCTGCTGAAAAATGGCTAAATATGCAGGGAGTAAAGACAAGTGAGTGAGTTAGTTTTAGAGTTATATACAGAAGAAATACCGGCTTTAATGCAACGTCCAGCTGAGGAGGAATATAGGCGCATTTTTGAAAAAGCATTTGCTTTAGCTGAGATAAATTACCAGCTTTTGGATATATATATAGGTCCAAGGCGAATTACTCTTCATATGGAAGGTTTGCCTAAAAATTTGCCTGCAAAAAATATAGAGCTTAAAGGTCCTAAAGTAGGTGCTCCAGATCAAGCAATAGAAGGGTTTTGTAAGGCGAATAATATTGCTAGAAGCGACCTTGTTATAAAAAATATTAAAGATCAGGAATGTTATGTTTATGAACATACGACAAAAGACCAAAATATAGCAGAAATTCTTCCAAAAATACTTACTTCATCTATAGACGAATATAGATGGCCAAAATCGATGTATTGGGGTGGGTATAATATAAAATGGGTTAGGCCTCTGCTTAATATAATGTGTATTTTAGATGGTAAAATTTTGCCACTAGAATACGGTCATTTGCATAGTAATAATATAAGTTTTGGGCATAGATTTGCCAAGTACGAAAAATTTACTGTAGAAAATTGGCAGGATTATAATAATAAACTGAAAGATTCTTTCGTTGTGCTTAGCCGTATTGAGCGTACAGGTCTGATTAAAGCTGGTATAGAATCTATAGAGAAAAAGCATAATTTATTTGTAGAAATTGATCCAAAATTATTGGAAGAAGTATCTGGTCTTGCAGAGCATATATCTGTTTTAATAGGAAAAATTCCAGAGAAATTTATAAATTTGCCAAGTGAGATTCTTATAACTTCTATGCGCACCCATCAACGTTATTTTCCAACTAGATTTAAAGATGGAAAATTTGCCCCATATTTTGTTTTTGTTTCGAATGTTCCTGGTAGTAATTTGGAAGATATTGCAAGCGGTAATGAAAAGGTTCTTTCGGCAAGGCTTTCTGATGCTATGTATTTTTATAATCAAGATAAAAAAATTAGGCTGGAAAATAGGTTGGAAAGTCTAAAATCTGTAGTATTCCATGCGAAATTGGGCACCATATATGATAAGTCGCAAAGGCTTGTTAAGTTGGCAGAATATATTAAGCCAGGTGATAAAAATCTAGCTCGCGCAGCATTATTATGTAAAGCAGATTTAGTCACTGAAGCTGTAGGGGAGTTCCCTGAGCTACAGGGTATTATGGGTAGTTATTATGCTATAGAGGATGGAGAAAATCTGGAAGTCGCTGATTCTATAAGGAACCATTATAGGCCTCTTGGAAATGATGATGATGCCCCAAACGGCATAGCGGCCTATTTAGCTTTAGCAGATAAAATAGATAGTTTAGTTGGCCTAATGCTTGCTGGGGAGCGTGCTACAGGTTCAAAAGATCCATATGCTTTAAGGCGCTACGCGCTTAGTATTATCAAGATTATTGTAGATAATAAGCTGAATGGGATAAGGCTGAAAGATTTGGTTAGTGATGCTATGGAGCTTTATCCATCAACATTGGAAGATGTTGAAATCTGTGAGGCAGTCTATCGATTTATCGAAGAGCGTCTAAAACACTGGGTTGCTTCTTCATATTCTGATGGGCTCATCAATGCAGCAATCGACCTATCTCTCGAGGATGATTTAGTGGTTACAATAGACAAGCTAAATATATTGCAGAAAGCAATTGGTTCTGATGATGGTGAAATATTGTTGCAGCTTTATCGT
>CAZIGS010000118.1:0-4467 GCA_964538645.1 uncultured Rickettsiaceae bacterium | reverse complement strand
AGAACTCTTGATTAATAAAGGAGCGAACATACATGATACAGATGTTGATGAACATACAGCATTACATCTTGCAACAATTGCAGGTTACAATGAAACTGTAGAATTATTGCATAGCATGAATGATAGTGACATGGGTGGAAAAAAAATAGCATTAGATGTTGCACAAGAAGGTACTGTTAACAATCCAGAAACAGATTTAGTAGTAATTGTGGGTGGTTTAGATTCACATATAGGGGATCAGTTATAAATTTAGGTACTTGAAGTTGAGTTTGTGGATATATGTATAACATAAAAGTGTTATACATATATCCACAAAAACTCTGTCCACCCTAGTCATAACTGACACAGTTCATCTCATCCAAATGACATTTATCTTTTGGACTGCGCATATTTAAAATGAGAAGCAAATATATAGAACCAAGACTATCATAGCTTTGAATGATTCTTTAGCATTAAACCACCCTCACCCTTATATTTGAAGCTCTCATATCTTTACTCTTCATATAGCCCAAAAATTGACTCACAGAATCTACTATATCATCGTGATTGCTATGTGGAAATTCAGTTATTTCCCTAATAAACGCGGGTAGCCAAGAGGCGTTTTTAGGAATCTTGACTATATCAGAGTGAAACACAGATACTACACTTGCAAAACGCGTAATTTTATCAATCTTATGTTTTATAGGATATATATTCATCATTCCTTCAGCTCTAAGATCTTGTATTAATGACTGGCCGCTAGCATGATCTTCTATTAGGATAAATTTTGGGTTATAGCGATTAATAAGTTTTATAGAATGATTTTTTAACTCAGGATACCCATGTTTTGCTCTATGCATTTCTAGTAGATAATATGAGCCATTGCTAATGCCCCATATGGTACATACGCTATAATCGCTTATTTGAGACGTTTTAATGGCCGTATCCCAACTTTGGACAGTAAACTCTATCTGACCCTCTAATTTATCGTAAAAACTAATCTCTGCCTCTTTAATCATAGAATTATTCTCCATAATCGGCTCCTGCATATACTGAGCAGCAAAATTACCCCTACCCATCTCTTTCTCTATTTTTGATAAAATTTCTGGACTATATCTTAATTCATGCAATATCTCTCCCTCACCTTGGATATAAGTATTTCTGCTAATTTGATATATCCTATTATCATTTGCAATAGCAGGTATCTTGAGTATATCCCATATATCTGGAGCTGTATTTAGAAGATAACCAGCTAGATCTTCTGTATGCAATCTCTGCATTACAAGAACTATTGCTCCAGATTTTTTACTATTTAATCTCGTAGAAAAAGCTCCTTCATACCATTCAATCACATTGTTTCGTCTTTTTTTAGAATATATATGAGTCGGATTATGAGGGTCATCGATAATAAGTATATCTCCGCCCTCCCCTGTTACCATAGCGCCTACAGAAGTAGCCATTCTAAAGCCATGATTAGTAGTTAGATATTTTGATTTTTGATTATGTTTTTTACTCAAAATAGTAGCTGGAAATAATTCTTTATACCAGCTAGACATCATAATAGATTTACAATCCAAAGAATGTTTTATACTCAAGCTTTGGCCAAAGCTTGATGCTATAATACGCTTTGAGGAATCAAGTCCTAACATCCAAGCAGGCCAAGCAACACTAACTGCTATAGATTTAAGAGATCTAGGAGGAATATTAATTATAAGTCTAGATATTTGCCCCTTTGAAACTGCACTTAAATAATCAGCTATTAAATCTATATGCCAATTATGTTCATAAATACTCCCTGGGTTGAGCTCTGCAAATACTTTAGCAATGAAACTCGAGAAATCCCTTCTAAGCAGGGCTTTTAGCATTTGTTTTTTCATGGGCATATTTTTTTACAAATCTTTGTATAATTTTCAAATCCTCTTCCGATAAAGAATCAGATAATAGACTCCCATCTTCTTTATCTAGTTTATTTAGTTGTGTGAGCATTGTTATTAAGCTACCTGCGGTTGAGGTTATGTTTCTTTTGAGCTTTAACTCTTTATCATCAGAACCTAGTATTTCTAAATCTTTTTCTAAAAGCAAAATCATTTTTGTAATAAATTTATATAATCTAGCAATGTTAGTTCTCGTCATATCCCCTCCCCTTCTCTGGCAATAGATCTCCACCATCAATTGGAGCTAATCCCGCAAATGCTCTTTTTTCGTTTATAGTCATAAAATTACTTGCTGATATTTTACTCCAAATATTCTCACGTTTTTCTGTGAGAGCTGATATAGCGTCACGATCGAAATCAACTAAAATTTCTTCATCAAATAAATATGAGAACCAATTGCTAAAACTATCTGCTATTTTGTCAAGCAAAGGTATTAGGGTTTCTTCCCACAAAGCTAAACGAGCCTCTTGCATATTGCTATATGTATTATCACCAGTGATACCCAGGAGTTGTGGTGGCACTCCAAAAGCCAAAGCAATTTCTCTAGCAGCTGAATTTTTAGACTCTATAAAATCCATATCTTTCGGACTAATGCTCATTTCTTTCCATTCTAATCCACCTTCTAATAATAATGGTCTTCCCACATTATCGCTCCCAACATATTTTTTATAAAACTGCTCTTGTAATCGTTCAAATTGTTCATCACTTAAATAACCATTAGGATCACGCATTACTAAAGCTCCACTTGGACGAGCACCATTTTGCAATAACGAGCTATTCCATTTAGAAGCTCTGGTATGAACTTCTATAGAAATATTTGCTGCATCTAAGCATGACATTCCATATATAGGATCAGTGGGGTGATAGTTTTTTAAATGTAGTATTCTAGAAAGACATGTTAGCGGATTAATTTTATATATTGTTTCTTTTCCAGCAACATTATAGCGATAAGCTATGGCTCTGGAGTTTTCTCTAACAACTTCAGTGTGATTACTACTCAATACAAACAACTCTTTGGGATGGCCATATTCAGTACCGGTAGCTAAAATATATGCATTGCCATATAGTAATTTACTTGCTATTACTTCAACAAAAAAATCAGCTCCAGCTTTGTTACTACTAGGTTTTTTTAAGAGTCTATCCGCAGGGTGATAAGGAGATAATATTCGTTTTTCACTCTCTATCTTAAATATTTTCCAAGGAACATGACTGGCTGTTTGAGATATTAAATTTACACATCTATACACTATAACATTTTGCTTGTAACTATTAATTCCTGAAGCAGGGCAGTCATTTGTTAGGTAGCTTTGTAAATCATAAAAATTCTGTTTTGTTTCACGGGGCTTCATGAGTTTTTGAATATATTGTTTTAGCATATTATCCTCCTTATAGATTTACATGTTGTATAACATATAAAAACAATAGCACTAATAGGGTTTGAGAAATTCATCGGTCGCGACCGCGACCGAACCCTATTATTATTGTTAGTGCTAGGGAAGGATAGTTACAAAGCACAAAAGTCAGGGTACATAAATATTATAGTAACCTAGATAATAAAAAATCGGTCGCGACGGCGACCGATAATCTTAAAAATGGAGATAAAGAGAATATATTATAGAGTATCTAAAATATGCATAATTAGAGTTTTGACTTCTTCCTTTTGTTTTGCAGACAAATCTTTTACTCTATTATTTTCTATGACGAACATATCATTATCATATACTATATTGAGAACTTTTGTTTTTGTGTTGATAACTTTTTTCTTAGCTTTCAACTTATCCCCCGATTCTTTGCTTTCATGCTTTGCAATCAAAGCTACATGGGTTTCAGCCGGAGCTTTACATAATATTCTCAAAAAATCTCTGGATTTTATTTGATGAGTCAATAATAGTTCTTGAGTTTCTATAGGAAGATTCTTCAAATTCATTGTATCTACAACTGAAGCTTTTGATAGACCCAATTTATCAGCGACTCCTTGTAATGAAGTACATATGCCTTTGTCTAATAAATGACTATATGCATTCATCAATTCTATAGGATGGAGATCTTTCCTTTGTATATTTTCTATTAAAGCTACTTCTTCAGCCTTAGCTCTATCATGAAAAATAAGACATGGAACAGTATTCATACCTAACTGAATCGCTGCTCTATATCTTCTTTCTCCGCTAACAATCTCATAATAACCTTCTTTACCTTCAGCAGGAAGCACTGTAAGAGGTTGTCTTATCCCATGTTCTTTGATTGTAGCTGCTAAGGCATCTATACTTTCTTGATCAAAGAATTTTCTAGCTTGGCTTTTAAATGGAAGTAATTTTTCTACTGGCAAATTGTAATATTCCCCTTTATAATCTTCCAAATATATACTTACTCTACCTTGCTTACGGACTGGCGGAGCTTCTTTTTCTACATATCTAACTTTAGCATCTTCAATTTTCATTTATCACCTTCATATAATTTTGTTGTAGAATCTTTTAGCATCTCTCTGCCCAAATCACATAAATCTTCAAATGCGACAGAAGATTTCGAGCAGAAAGCCAGTAGAGGTTTGCGTTTT
>CAZIGS010000117.1:0-4602 GCA_964538645.1 uncultured Rickettsiaceae bacterium | reverse complement strand
TTCATCGTCATTTCCTAGATCAAGTACTATTATTCTTTTATGGACCCCAAACTGCACTGCAGCGAAGCCTGATGCGCCGTCAGAATAACAGCAATTGATCATATCTTGAATAAATTCTCTCATCTGATCAGTAATTTCAGCTTTAAGTACCTCTCTAGACTTCAGGTTCAATAACGGATCAGGTGCTACAACAATATGAATTTTTCCCATTTTTTGTAATCAAATTATTCAGCTCCATTATATATTATGAATTATGTTCTTGCAATAGTTATGGATTTATGGAATAGCAGGGTCATTAAATTCTCGGAGGGAGTATGGCTCTGAATAGTTGATATTGATTGATGGTCGAGTTCTTTGTTAAATAGTATATAAGAATTATTGAACATATCAGTCTTCTGTAGTAACCAGCATCACTATACTTATCTACTTATCTACTTATCTACTTATCTACTTATCTACTTAAATATTCAATTAATGTTTAGTAGTTCCATGGAGTATGTGCTTCGGATCGTCTCACAATCAGGGCCGCAGAAGACTCATGGTAATATCTATATATGAATAGCAATTCACAAAGAGATCTATTAATTTTTGTTGAATTTTATATCTTGTAGTTTATATTATGTTTACAAAACAATAATGGAAGAGGTTGGAATGTCCTTATTTGATACAAAATTTTTAGAAAGACTAGCTACACAAACAGAGCCATTGCTTGACTTAAGTGGAAGATACTTCTCAGGCTCTAGTTTAAGCAAATTAATTCCCGTAATAGCCGAAAATGAGCATATTACACAGCTTGACCTCTCAGACAATATTCATCTTGCTAGAGGCATTCCAGCATTGGCAGAATTTTTGGCAGGAAGTCCTAGAATTACTCATTTGAGAATATCTAATTTTAGTAATGTAGATTATCCGAAGACTTTCGGAATCACTGAGGCTAAAGAATTAGGTAACGCCTTGGGTATTAATACTACACTCCAAAGTCTTGATATTTCAGGCAATGATACATATTATTCTGATGAAACAGGTATAAATTATGTATTAAAAGCAATAGCAGAAAATCCACAATCTGCTATTACAGAAATAAATATTTCGAATAGTCATGGAACCTTAGATGGTAAAATATTTTCACAATTTTTAGAAGCAAGAAAAGCATCCCTAAAATCTTTGAGCTTAGAGCATAATGGTGGAAAGGTACAACATGAATTATCTTCCTTTTTAAGAACTAATACTACTTTAGAAATGCTTGATTTAAGCTCAACTTGTGTTGATGGTATTAATGGGATTTTGTATTCAATAAATAAAAATCCAGATTTACCACTTAAGGAATTGAAATTGCATAATGGTTATCTTAAAGCTCGAGATATGGCTGGTTTAGAAGCTTTGGTAAGAACAAGCACTACTTTAGAGTCATTGGATTTATCTGAAGCAATTAGAGAGTCTGGTTTTCCTGGTTTGGTTAAAGTGCTTGAGGCAGCAGTTGCTAATCCCAACTCTGTTCTTAAAAGGCTTGATCTATCAAATAATCCAATTTCAGAACAACACGCAGAAGAAGCTTTTGATCATTTAACTAATTTAGTGAAAAAAAATCAGCTAACTCATTTAAACATAGCTAATACAAAGATCTCTGTTAAATCATTAGTGACAATTCTTCACTCAATAGCTACAACCCCAGATTCAAATCTTGTTGATTTGAATTTATCTGGTAATGAAATGGGCCATTATATTGTTTATCCAGATTCTGAAGATACTAGTGAACCAATAGTTGAATATAGCGCAGTTCAAGAATTAGTATCTATATTGGGCAGTACAAAAACACTTAAACATCTCGATTTGTCAAACTGTAGGCTGTCTAACCTTACTGATATTGTAGATGCAATTGTATCAAATCCTGATTTGCATTTGGACACTCTAAAATTAGGTCGAAATTGGATTCATGATTTAGGATCTGTAGGTTCAATCTTAAAAGGGACAAAAGTTGTAAATTTAGATTTAAGTGATTTAGATTTTACTTCGGCTTTATATGAAACACTTTTCAGAGATATTACCCTAAAATCTGTTACGCTTAATTCATGTAAATTGGATGACCGAGCAGTAGAAGAAATATGTAGAGTTTTAAAAGGTAATAAAAATCTAAAAACTTTAAATCTTTCACGTGGGAATGATGGTATAACAGAACATGGAGCAAAATCTATTATTAAGCTGCTAGCAGATGCTGATACAAGCATTACTTCAGTAGATTTTCCATATGGTTCAACAAATGGTTATGGTAAGTCAGTATCATATAGTGAATATAATACACTTGCTCGTCATATATCTGAATGGAAGAAAGTAGTCGCTGGTAGTGATGTAAAAGCTTTAACACAAGAAGCTGCAGATCTTATTATGATGAATGTTGCTTGGTATGGAAATGGTGATGTTGTAAGATTTATGCTGACAGATCTTGTTGAGCAAGGCTTGCCTTTTTCTGTTGCATCTAGTATAGAAGGTCCCGAGAAAGTTGCTCCTTGGCGCGATGAAGTTCGTATAGTAAGAAAGAAAGATTTATTTTCTACCTACAAAGATGACGCAGATATGCAAAAGTTTTTGCATGGTTTAGTAGAGAAACAACATCCCGAAACTCAAAAAACCCTTCCTCAGTGGGTACAAGATTTGCATGCATCATATATTGCGGATCATCCTCATGAAGCTATCATGCATGCGGTAGCAGATGCTCATGCAAGCGCTTCCGGTGAGTTTGATGGTCCACTAGTAGAGCATGCTGTTGCTGCAACTGGTTGTGCTGCTACATTATCTCCGTCTGATTTTGACGCTTAGTATTGGGGAACAATCCATCACTTCTTCGTTATCTGGTCATTCGTGTCATCCCAGCGAAAGCTGGGATCCATTTTCCTAATTTATGCCAGGATCAAATCCGAGATGACAATTTCTAGATTCCTGCTTACTCAGGAATGACACCAGGGTCGAGGATCAGGCAAAAGTTCATAATGAAGATTATTCTAGATCCCCATAACCTGCTTCACTGCATCACATACCTTATCCATAAATGCTTTATCACATCTTGTTAGAGGGCCCTGTAATATACGATTATTATCAATGGCTCTAATCTGATCTACCAATATATCTGAATTCTCTTTAAGAAAATCTCGGGCTTCAATCCTTATCCTTATCGGCTCAGAATCATTTATCAATTTTGTCGTAAGAGGCATAATCAAAGTAGAAGTATGTAAAACATCTAAGAGTACTTGATTCTGTATAATTAACACCGGTCTTTTCTTCCCCACCTCTGTACCATTTTGAGGATTTAAATCTGCAATCCAGATTTCTCCACGACTAATCTTCGATATCATGTTCTATCCTTGCAAATTCAGCATTTATCCTCATGTTTTCATCTCTTGTCAAATAGCTCGCTCTAATCAGTTGGGCTTTTTTTGCTTCTTCTTCAAGAGTGCTATTCATATGAACTATCGCTCTTCTAATATATTCACCATTTGATATGCCTAAATTATCAGACATTACTTTCACAGTTGCCATAATATCCTCCGATATTCTAATTGTTATTGCTGACATAACCTCACCTCTATAATTCCCCAAATGTAATATTATATGTATCACATTATTTGTCAATATATTAGTTTAGGATTTGTATTACATTTTGTAATTCAATCGGTAACTCGGATGTAAAACTCATTTCTTTACCAGTAATAGGATGAACAAACTCCAGCTTATAGGAATGCAGCGCCTGCCGCTTAAGACTAAGTAGATATTCTTTTAAATCACCAGAGGCATAATAGGAGATTTTTCGTGAATTTTGGCCATATACAGGATCTCCTATTATAGAATGCCCTATATGACTCATATGAACACGTATTTGATGTGTACGGCCAGTGTCAAGTTTGCATTCAACTAAACTTATATATTGCCAGGAAGAGAGTGTCGCATAATGAGTCACTGCAATCTTACCACTCGGTGGATTCACTACCCTCATACGCGTCCTATCATGTGTACCCCTCGCAATGTTAGTACTAATAACTCCAGAAGGAGGAACAATATTTCCCCAAACAAAGGCTTTATAATATCTATGAACATTACGATCTGCGATAGCACTAGATAATTTTACATGTGCGTCATCATTTTTAGCTATAATCATAAGGCCAGAAGTATCACGGTCTAATCTATGAACAATACCTGGCCTCTCTAACCCACCAGTTTTAGAAAGTTCTTTCCCATAATGATTTACTAGGGCATTTACCAAAGTATCATCATAATTCCCTGCCCCTGGATGAACTGTAAGCCCCGCTTGCTTATCTATTACTATAATATCATCGTCTTCATATACTATATTTATATCAATAGCTGTAGGCTTAATATTTACTGGCTTATTTTCTGGCATTACAACTGTAATATTATCATCCTCAAGCAAAGCATAATCTATCTCTTGTACTATTTTTCCATTAATGCTAACATTCCCGCTACGTATAATATTTTGAAGCTTTGATCGTGACAAATCCATTAATACAGCTAATGCTTTGTCTAGACGAGTTTTAGCCAAGGAAGTATCAATAATAAAGTTATACACTGGGATAAATATTAAATTAAATGAAC
>CAZIGS010000116.1:0-4627 GCA_964538645.1 uncultured Rickettsiaceae bacterium | reverse complement strand
CAAATCATCAAAATATACTTTATTCGACTCAACAAAGGAAATGTCCTACGTTCCGCTTGATGATGAGTTAAAAACCAAAGGTAAAGCAGCAGTAGATGTTGTGGGGATTAAGCTTGGTAAGTCCTTAAGCGCCTTCCTACAATCACTAGTTTTTATCTTTATTCCGACAGCAACATTAAATTCTATCTCCATATATCTCATGGTAATATTTGCTGTGGTATGTGTAATATGGCTTTGGGCCGTTCTAGAACTCGGGAAAGAATACCAAGCAGCTGTGAAAATTAATGAAAAAAGAAGCGGACAAAATAACGCCTAAATATCACAACCTGCAAATATTAATATCTTAATTACCAATTAATTTTATCACATTCAGTGGAAATTTGTTACCTTGGTAATTAAGGATTTTTGTAAATAAAAAGATATTTGAGGTATGAGTCAGTCTATGTCTTCAGGTGATATCGACCAATTTGGTTTATCAGATAAAACAAAAGGAACATTTCCACCAGTAAATTTTGATGGTATAGAGCAATTTAGCATGTCTGGTGAAACACGTAAATTTGTTAAATCTACATTGAATAAAGTGCGTAATGACCCGGATAATCAGAATAAAATTTTATCTCTTGGACCAACTCGCTTACTACAAAGAATGGTCTGGGAATATGTAGATCATAATATTGGGAAGTTAGGCGCTGATGAATTAAAAGCAAAAATAGATCTATATATTGATTGGATACTAAAAACTGCGAAGGTAGAAAATTTTCCTACAAAAGATTTTAAAGAAAATGATCTTGAGGCAGTTTATTATAAAATCGATTCTTATAAACCTAAACTACCAACAGCTCCAATAGAAAAAACTCGTATTAATCCTGTAGATCCTATTAGTGTAAAAGAGGATAAAGATATTGTTGATATAGTATATGAACATTTGAAAAACAATAAAGATAAATCTGATGTATTCAAAACTGCAGGTATTATTTTAAAAAATGCTGGTATGAATATTAGCAGTCATACATTAAAAGGCCTAATGAGAGAAGCAAATATACCAGCCCCTAGTCCAAAAAAGAAAAACACGATTTCTTCGCTTATAAGTAAAGCAAAAGATAAAATACATAAAAAATTCGCTAATCCAAAAGCTAAAGAGTTTAAAAAACTCTGGACGGAAAGAGTCAAAAACATGCAATCAGCATCCCATGATCTGGAACATAAGAAATAATGAGCGGATTAACAATACAACAATTATGTAATATAAAAGTTATTTAATGGATTAATGATTTCCTAACTATAATTTTTCTTATACAATACTATAACTATTATCTTAGAGCCGTTTTATGATAACGGTGAGGTTTATGATGGGAAATTTTTTCAATGCTAAACCTTCTATACAAGGTCTTTTAGCCAAAAATAAGACAATAGATAGAAGAAACAGCGGCATATTTTTTGACCTAGTAGCTTTTCTGATCATCCTCTCTGTATTTGCAATTATAGCGGTAGCACATACGGAAGTTATAGGAGATATAAGTTCGCTTAAGTCTTCGGCCATTGATTTAGATTATCACAACCTCTTTTCATATTCTATGCGTACCATTTTAAGGATGTTTATTGCAATAATAATTTCGATAATATTCTCTATAATATATGCTACTATTGCAGCAAAAAATCAAAGAATGGAACAAATCTTAGTACCATTATTAGATATTTTACAGTCTGTCCCTATTTTAGGCTATATATCTTTTACAGTTACTTTCTTCCTAGCGCTTTTTCCTGGAAAAATTATAGGTGCTGAATGTGCCGCAATATTTGCGATTTTTACTTCCCAAGTCTGGAATATTACATTTAGTATTTATCAATCGTTCAAAACTGTACCTAAAGAACTACAAGATGCTGCTAAAATTTTGAGAATGACTGCTTGGCAAAAATTTTGGCGTGTAGAGCTTCCGTTCGCTATTCCAGGAATTATATGGAATAAGGTTGTTTCGATGTCTGGAGGGTGGTTTTTTATTGTAGTGTCTGAATTAATTATTGTTGGAGATAAAACTGTAGCATTGCCAGGTATAGGTTCCTATATAGCTTTAGCTCTAGACAAAAAGGATGTAGTAGCGATTATTTATGCAATAATTGCAATGATTTCGGTAATTTTAATATATAATCAACTCATTATAAACCCACTAATTGCTTGGGCTGAAAAATTCCATTATGAAAATACTTCAAGCTATAATCATACAACAGGTTCTTGGCTAGTTTCAATATTTAATAAGAGTAAAATTACAAATAAGATAGTTTCTAAAATAGAATTTTTTGCCAAAAAAATTATCTATATAGAGAAAGCTTTTATGAGTATAAATCCTGCAATTTATTATCAAACTAATATTACAAATACAGACCAATCAATATTTCTTACTAAACTTAAAAACTATATTTGGTATGGGATGTTATTATGTATAGTAATAATAGCAGGGAAATATTTATTTGATTTTATGAGCAACGAGGTAGGACTTATTGAAGTAATTTACACATTTAAACTTGCTATAATAACATGGTTGAGGGTAATAATCCTTGTAACTCTTGCCTGCATGATTTGGGCGCCTATTGGTATATATATAGGCCTTCATCCTAAATTATGTTCATATGTTCAGCCTATTGCTCAATTTTGTGCAGCATTTCCTTTGAATATATTATTTCCATTAGCTGTAATACTAATTACCCATTATAACGCAAATCCTAATATTTGGCTTAGCCCACTTATGATTGTAGGCACTCAATGGTATATATTATTTAATGTTATTGCCGGCAGTTCTGCTGTTCCATTAGAACTCAAAGAAGTCGCTCAAAGTTTTAGAATTAAGGGATGGTTATGGTGGAAAAAAATAATGATACCTAGTGTTATTCCATATTTTATTACAGGAGCTATTACAGCTTCTGGTGGCGCTTGGAATGCTAGCATTGTTGCTGAGGTTGTAAATTTTGGGGATAAAAAAATAGTCGCAACAGGGCTTGGTAGTTATATTAATGAAATGACAATAAAAGGAGATTTACCAAAGGTAGCTTTAGGTATAGGGATGATGGTGCTTTTTATTGTGGTGTTTGATCATATATTTTGGCAACCACTATATGCATGGTCTAGAAAAAAATTTCAACTGTAATATTAATACGGAAATAATATGTCAAACCAAGTTTTATTAGAATTAAAATCGGTAGATGAAACTGTACCAAAGCAAGATACTGAAGATAAAAAGATACTATCTAATGTTAATTTCACCCTCAGAGCAAATGAAATAGTAGCAGTTTTGGGCCAATCTGGCTCTGGTAAATCTACATTGCTTCGAATTATTGCTCGATTAGAAGAGCCTAATGCAGGTACAATAAAATGGCATATAAAAAATGATGATAAGAATTTTGGAATGAGTATGGTTTTTCAAAATTTCGCTTTATTTCCATGGCTTACAGTGTATGAAAATGTAGAAATTGGTTTAGAAACTATGAATCTTACTGATACAGAGCGTAAAAAGCGGAGTTTGCAGATAATAAATCTTATAGGATTAAATGGGTTTGAGTCAGCATATCCTAAAGAGCTATCCAATGGTATGAAACAGCGTGTTGGTTTTGCGAGATCTTTAGTAGTCGACCCTGAAGTTTTGCTCATGGACGAACCATTCTCTGCATTAGATATACTTACTTCGAATACTTTGAAAAATGATTTTTTAGAGTTATGGATAGGAAAGAAAACTCCTTTAAAATCAGTAATAATCGTTACTCATAGTATAGAAGAAGCTGTATTGCTAGCTGATCGAGTAGTGATTTTAGGTACAAATCCAGGGCATATAGTTTCAGAATTAAAAATATCTTTGCCACGTCCGCGTAATTCAGAAAAGAAAGAGTTTCATGAGATAGTAGAGCAAATTTATATCAAAATGTCAGAAGCAGTTCAACAAACTAGTAATATTAATATTGAGCAAGATGGTTTGATACATATTACACAAAAATTACCTCACGTATATCCTAACCAATTAACGGCACTCACGAATGCTATTATTTCTGAGTCTCGTGGTGGAAAAGTAAGTTTTGCACGTTTGGCAAAGATTCTTCATATAGACATTTCGACATTGCTTTACATGTCAGAGGCACTATATTTGCTTAAGCTTGCGGTTGTTCAAGATGGTGATATCCAGCTTACAAATAGTGGATTACGTTTTGTTGGTAGTCATATAAAAGAAAGAAAGAGAATTTTTGCTGAGCTTTTCTTAGATAATATACCTATAATATCCTACATATGTAAGGTTTTGAAAAACGATCCGAATCATTTAGCCAATCTAGATAAATTTCAAAAATTATTAGAGATCAGGCTTTCCAAACGCAATGCTACAGCGATATTGCGCACCGCGATAGTATGGGGTAGATATGCAGGATTATTTGAATTTGACGCTAAGAGTCAAAATTTTTTGACAAATGGCTGATTAATAATTGCTTTATCATATTTAATCTTAGATTTTATAGCATTCTAGTATTTCTTGAAAAACTTTATATATCATGCATTGCAGCCTCGACCTCAAGCCTAGATCATCTGATGGCTAGTTCTATATATAACCTGAGCTTGATGTAAGAAAACTATAAAAGCTGATTGTTATAGGCT
>CAZIGS010000115.1:0-4649 GCA_964538645.1 uncultured Rickettsiaceae bacterium | reverse complement strand
AAAACGCATCATTGCGAGGTACTTGAATAGAGCATTTGATGATTCAAGCACCTCTAAATTACATCATCAGAACGGCGATATAATATCCGCAATCTGTGAACCAACTCTTGGTGATTGCATATCACTTACAACTCCTCTTCCACCATACGAAATTCTTGCTTCAGCAATTTGATCGGAATTAATAGAATTATCAGAACTTATATCTCTTGGTCTAATAATACCAGCCACTCTTACTTCACGCAGCTCATGATTAACACGCACTTCCTGATGCCCTTCTATTATTAGATTCCCATTAGGTAATACTTGCCTTACTAAAACTGCAACATTAGTCTGAATAGTTTCGTGCCTGTTAATATTTCCTTCACCGTTTATATTCCTCTTACTTGCAACATCGAGAAAGTTAGAAACCGCATCAACGCCTCCCCCAGCAGCATTTGGCCTACTACCTTTAGCCATGCCTAAAGCAGCCGCAAAATTTCTCTTTTTACCGAAAGCTTCATTTGCAGTCATAGTCTCAGCATTGTTTCGTTTTTGTACGGTAGAGTTAGCAAGATTAGCTTTATCAGTAATATTCACAGCGACTTTCAATATATCACCTACCTTCCATGCTCTATTGTCACGGAAAAAACTTGTAGACCCAGGCTGCCATAGGGAATTTGTACGTCTCGTACGTTCACGACTTTGCTCTTCTTGCTGAGCTAAAGTAAGCCTTTCTTCATCCATCGGCACTTCTAATTTCGCTAAATCAGGAGCCTTGCCAACTCTTTTTAGCCTTTCAACAGTAGACTCGCATCCTGTAAGTAAAACACCTACCATAAATATGCTAATAATTCGTACCAATTTCATTATTCTCCACCTACTTCAACAATATTTTTTGATCTAATAACACCAGATACAACTGTACCTGTAGATTCGTTTTTCACCCTTATAGTATCTCCAATAGCGCCAGGCTGAGAAGCAACACCATTTGTACGCAATTTTATATTACCATTATTATATACTAGCTCCACATTATCACCTTGCCGTATAATTTGAGGTTTCACAACATCGCTATATCTTATCATAGAACCAGGTGCGAGAGATCTTTTTGCCTGCATTCCTAGCACCTCACCTATCGATGCAATATATCCAGGTCTAATTTTACTAGCTGGACTACGAATAGAAGTTACCTCAGTCTCTGTCAATATAGAGCCAGCAGACATTGCTTTTGTAGTTACAGGCACATCTATATAAGCATTATATCTGCCAAATAAATCGTATACTTCCTCATTTTCCATAGTAATATTTACTCTAAAACTAGAAAAATTTGGAGCAAAATATACTAATTGTACATTTTTAACATTTTTGTCTCTAATTCTAGGTAACAAGAGTTTTGCCTTATGGTCAAAACTTAACTCTATATCAGATATACTGTATCCCAACTTATTCCCGATCAAGTTACTTATCATATTATCCAAATTATCACCAAAAGTACAAATTGGTAATAACAAGAATAAGACCAAAATAAATCTACTAAGTATAGTTTTCATTTATAAGTTTCATTAGTATTTTTCATAATCTCGCTTTGAGCTGATATGATTTTCAAATTGAGCTCATATGCACGCTGAGCATCGATTAGCCCAGTAAGAGCCTCTATCTGGCTTACATTCGACATTTCTAGAGAACCTTGTATTATTTTTCCCACTGAATCATCAGCAGCAGGAAGGGTTTCTGTAGGAGGTCCTGACGCCTCAGTTTCTAGAGCAATACCACCACCTATATCCTCTAAACCTAGCTCATTAAGAAATGTAGTTAAAGTAATTTGACCTATTGTATCACCAGTTAGCCTATTAGTAATAAGTCCAGTATCTGAAATGTCAATATTACCATCACCAATTTGCGGTATAGTAATATCATCTACTAATGTATAACCATCAGGAGTAACAAGTTGTCTTGCGTTATTAACCTTCAACTGACCTATTCTTGAATAGCCTATTTTGCCATTAGGTAAATTCACAGCAAAGTAGCCCCCTCCATTAATGTATAGATCAAAAGGATTACCGGTATCTTTTTTCGGTCCTTGCATCATTATTTTTGTAACGCCAGAAATTTTTGCACCACTACCTCTTTGTACAGGTATAGGACTTGCAAAACCAGCTCCAGCATCAGGCAATCCACCTTTTTTTAATGTAGTATAAAAACTATCAGTAGTAATAAGCATTCTCTGCTTATATGCAAGAGATTTAGCGTTGGCTGCGTTTTGAGCAATAATATCGATTGCTTGCTGAGATACATCTAAACCCGTTCTTGCTACATTTAATGCGTCTGCCATATATGCTCCTTATTTTATTTACTAATTATAATGTCATCCCAGCAAAAGCTGTGATACAGCTATTCCAATGGATCCCGTATCAAGTCCGGGATGACGTCACAGAGATTGCTGCACAATTTTGTGATGTCACTTCATCATTTTCGCTATCGCGTTTCTCTCCAAACCAGATATATTTTTTACTAATTCCTGCGATGCTTCAGAAGAACGTTGTAATTCTATCACCTGAGTTAGGGTTTGGGTAGAATTAACATTTGAACTTCTCAAAACACCACCTGCAACTGTAGAGATATTATCATCTAACAAATAACCAGGTTTCGAAGCAGAATATAGGCTCCCTCCCTCTTTTGACATCTCTGTTCCAGGTACAAAATCATAAATCCCTATCACACCTACTTCTTGGTTATCAGCATATATTGTACCATCAGACTTTACCTCTATAACGGTATAGTTTTCAGGAAATAAAATCGGTTGCCCATCTCTACTAGCAAATGCATAACCCTCAGCATTTACCAAAGTATTATTAGAATCCACAAAAGCGTTACCAGCTAAAGTATATCTCACGCCTCTATTAGTCAGCACTCTAAAATATCCCTGACCTATAATTGCCATATCAAGAGGACGACCTGTTGATCTTAAAGCGCCTGGATCACCAGTCCTATAATTGCCCTTAGGAATTACAAATGCATCTTTCTTTTTCTTAGATTCTTTGTGAATGATAGGCTTAAATATCACACTATCTTGTTCATAGCCTATGGTATTAGTATTAGCCGCATTATTTGATACCACCTCAAGCTGAATTCTTTTAGCAACATCATTTGAAGTTGCTATATATAAAGCGTTATTTGCAATAGCACACTCCTGACCCAACAGAATCATAGCTCCAACAAAAATATTTCTTATAACATTTCCATTTTTGATTCCCATATCGTTGCGCTTCGGCATCTGCGGTACACACCTATTAAATGTATGCTTGTGTTCCTTGAGCTCTCTTTCTCCTAATGGACAATCCAAAACTGGAAATGATATTATCGGAGAAAATTTTTTCACAAATAAAATCACTCAAATCTTGACTAGAGCTTATCATAGAATAAAATTACCCTGGTGAAAACTTATTTTTAAATTCATCGTACAAACTAATATATTTTTGTGGATAATGAGTGATAAAATGTATATTTTGTAGTAGCCATATAAATCATCATTAGGCCGTTAACGCGATTAAGGATACTCTATGACTCTAGGTAATAATAAATATTCCGACGATGAACTGCAATTGCAACCAATCACAGGACCTTCGGGAGATGATCCAGATTTTGGAGACCAATTCAGATCAGTTAAGGGTAAAAGGCTTTTTATCATAATAGGGTCAGTAATTGCAGTGGCATTATTGGTAGCTTTGTATTTATATTTCAGAGAACCTTCTAACGTATCATCTTCTCAAAAAATCTCCGAGGCACCAACCTCTAGCGCTAATAGCTATTTTTTTGAAATACCGGAAATCACAACTAATCTAGCACCAATAAATGACAAAGAAAGCTGGATAAAATTCGGCATTACACTTCAATTAGAAAATAGCAAAGATCAAGCTGTATTAGACAAAAAAATTCCTATGATAAAGGATAGTATAATTGTTTTCCTCCGCGAGATAAGAGCCTCTGACTTATCAAGCTCAGGCGGAAGTATGATGCTTAAAACAGAACTCTTAAAGAGAGTAAATAAAATAATGTACCCCATCATTCTCAAGGATATATTATTTAGAGAGATATTATTGGATCAATAACAAAAATGACCGAAAATAAATTAGAACCTAAAATTCAAAAAAAACATAATTCCTCAGATCCTGTTGGTATTAAAGCAGTATTAGATAGGGCTCTTCAAGCATATGAAAAACTTCCCATGCTTGAAATAGTATTTGAAAGACTAATAAGAGCTCTTACATCATCCTTAAGAAATTTGACTTCTGAAAATGTTGAGATAAGCGTTACAGAGTTAGAATCTTTAAGATTCGGTATGTATTTGAGCAATATAGAGCAGCCATCTTCCATTGCTGTATTTAAAGCCATAGAATGGGATAATTTAGGACTCATAGTATTGGATAACAACATAGTATTGTCCCTTGTAGATGTATTGCTTGGTGGAAAACACGGTGGTGAAACTATAGTACAAAAAAGGCCTCTAACCTATATAGAGCAAACTATTGCTAAACAATTAGTAGAAATTATCCTTAGTGAATTAGGTAACGCATTTGATGCTATCTCTCCATCAAATTTTCTGTTTGAGAGACTAGAGAGCAATCCTAATTTTGCTACAATATGCCGTAGTGGAGACGCCATAATCTCTC
>CAZIGS010000114.1:0-4668 GCA_964538645.1 uncultured Rickettsiaceae bacterium | reverse complement strand
ACTATGCCCAAAACCTGTAGCGATAATCTCAGCAGTATCTGCGTCAATAGTTTGGCTAGCGCTTGCAATAATACCAAGCTTCATCAATTCTCTAATTACATCCGCAACACGCTCTGTCATACGAGAAGATAAGTCGGCAACAGTAATTACTTCTGGAAGAATCACTTCTCTATATACTTTTTCTTGAGGAAGCTGCTCTTGCATTTTGCGTTTTTCTTTCGCTTTTGCTCGCCTTATAGATGCAAGGCTACGAGTGCGTATTGGAGCATCAGCATCATCAGAATCCAACATATGGAAAATATCAGATTTTTTAAGTTTTTTAGGCTCTTCGATCTTGTTTTTAGGGACTGCTACTTTGCTATCAATTTTTGTATCCGAAGATTCTTCATCTTCATCAATTACAGCATGATGTTTTTTTACACCATGCTTACTTGCATTGTCATGAGTCGTCTTGGACGCATCCTCACTAATCTCAGGAATATCTATCTTCTCTATGCCAAAATCAGACAGGGTACCAACTACTCCCTCTTCTATTTCATCAACAGCAGTTTCTTCTGCAGTTCCTTCTTTTTCTGCGATAGTTGATGCTCTACGTATAACATCCAAACGTTTGCTAAATTCTGTAGTAGTAAGACCACCTGAAGTAGCTTCAGATCGGTTTGTCATAAAAGATGGGGCTATTTTGCTCTTTTTAACCTCAACCGTCACATTACTAGAAGAACGAGAAACATAGTTTTGTCGCATAGCATTAGTATCAAGCTTTTTTCCTAAAGAAAGCTTATGCAGCGTTAGTTTTTGAGGCTTATTTTCTTGATCGTCTGTCATATAGTTTATAACCTATTGGTAGTATCAAATTTCATCATTGCCACGAGCGGCTTTTATAATAGAAGATATTTCTGTATCGCTCATACCACTATCAGGAAGCAAAGCTTTATATTCAGCAACTGATATTTCCCCTAAATCTTCTAAAGTTTTCACACCATATTCAGCCAGTTTTAAGAAACTCTCTGCAGAAAGTGGTAAAGCATCTAATAACTCTTGCTCTACCCCTAATTTTTCAAGTTCAGCTATTACATTTGCATTTTTAATATCCACATAATTCATAGCACGTTTTTGTAATTCTGCAGCTAAATTCTCATCGAAACCTTCTATATTTGCAAGTACTGCTACATCAGTAGAAGCTACTTGCTCAATAGTGCTAAATCCTTCCGCAGCAAGTAATTGGGACATTACTTCCTCTATTTCTAGAGCATTTGCCATTAATTCTGCCGCTGTATTAAATTCATCAGAACGACGTTTGGATTCTTGATCCTCAGTCATAACGTCGATATTCCAGCCTGTAATACGCGAAGCAAGTCTTACATTCTGCCCCCTACGACCTATTGCTATGCTTAATTGGTCAAGTGGTACTATTATTTCCACCCTTCTTTTATCTTCATCTATGATTACTTTTGAAATAGCTGCTGGAGTCAGAGAATTAATAATAAACTGACCTAAATCATTACTCCACGGAATCACATCTATTTTTTCACCACCAAGCTCGTTTGTAATAGCTTTAATTCTAGAACCTTTAACACCAACACATGAACCTACTGGATCTAATGATGAATCATTTGCAAACACCACTACTTTTGCTTTAGACCCTGGGTCACGAGCTACAGCCATGATTTTTATATTACCCTCATAAATTTCTGGTACTTCTAGTTCAAACAACTTAACTAGCATTTGATCATCTGCACGCGATAGGAAAATTTGCTGCCCTTTAGTTTCGCGTGATACATTTTTCACATATGCTTTAATTCTATCATTTACTTTAAACATTTCTGTTTTAATGCTTTCTTCGCGCTTCATTATGGCTTCAGCACGACCTAAATCAACTATCACATTTCCAAATTCAACACGCTTTACTATACCACTAATTATTTCACCGACTCTATTCTTAAACTCATTATATTGTTTCTCATTTTCAGCATCTTTAACTTTTTGTACTATAACTTGCTTAGCTGTTTGAGCAGCAACACGACCTAAATCAATAGGAGGTAAAGGCTCTAATATTTCATCACCCACTTTACTTTCTGGGTTTTGTACCTTCGCGTCATCCAGAGTAATTTGTGTAAAGCTATTTTCCACTGCTTCAGCAACTTCCATAACTCTATATAATCTTACTTCACCAGTTTTTTTATTAATATCAGCGCGAATATTATGCTCATGTCCATATTTTCTACGTCCAGCAACTTGAATTGCCTGCTCCATAGCACTTATTACACTCGCAGCCGGAATGCCTTTTTCACGAGCTACAGCATCAGCAATTTGTAAAATCTCAGAATTTCCTACATTTATCATAATTTTTCCTCACTTGTATATCATAGTTACCTTAGGGCAAAACCCTTTTAGGTGTCACTTTACCAATTTTCTAAATAATTCATCGGTTAGAATCAGCTTGGCATCTTTAATATTTTCAAACTCTATAGCTAAAACTGACCCATCGCCAATTCTTAGCATAACCTTATCGCCCTCAACACCTTCTAACTTTCCCTGATGCTTTTTACTCTCTTTTACAGCTTTAAGCAATTTTATTCCTATCACATAGTCTTTAAATTTCTCAAAATCGTGAAGTTTAACAAGAGGTCTTTCAACTCCAGCACCAGCAACTTCAAGATTATATTTACCTTCTATCACATCTTCCACATCTAACAAAGCTGACATATGACGACTTGCAATTGCACAATCACCAATACTAATCCTCTCCTCATCTAATCTTTCTATTAATATTTCTAATATTTTCGTACTAGAATTAGCATTAGCCCTATTAAGCAATCTAAGACGTACTATATTAAAACCCATTTCACGAAGAGGATCTTCAATAATATCAATTATTTTTTTTTCTAAATCAGACATAATTTAACTAACAAAAAAGGCGGGCAAAACCCACCTTGACTTTCTTTTAAGTAGCAATTGAGTGCATTCTAACGCAAGTTGCAACAGAATGCAATGAGAAAATACATTATATATTGCGAGCAATACCCTTAATAAATTATATTCCTAATCTATTTACATTTTGTACTTGCATTCATACATATATTGCTGTAGGATGAGCTGGAGTTTATTATCGACTCGTCGCATCTGTGTGCTAAATACGCGTTAGTTTGTATACTACCTAACTATGCTTATTAGTTGGTACGTAACGAAGAGTTACGATCTTAGGTTTTTGATGCGAGCTAGGATATAAAGACTCTTTTAAAACAACTAACTCTATGGAGAAAACTATGGCTACCGGAAAAGTAAAATGGTTCAATGCTGCAAAAGGTTTTGGGTTTATTCAACCCGAAGAAGGCGGTGCAGATGTGTTTGTACATATTAGCGCTGTGAAAGCTGCTGGACTGCAAAATCTTAACGAAGAACAACGTGTCAGTTACGATCTTGCAAATGATCGCGGCAAAACTGCTGCAACAAATTTGGAATTATTAGACTAATTACATCTCATTGCGAGGCATTTAAGAATGTCATCGTCATTGCGAGGCTTGCTTCTTAACACAGCAGTACAACTCCTCTCATTCGCTAGTTTGTTATGAACTTTTGTATTATGGGTTGCTTGGTTGACCAATATTTGGGCCACTCGCAATGACGATTCATTGCAATGAAAACATTGCGTAATACGCTTCTATCACAACCAAAACTTATTATTTAAGTCCATATCATCTTGTTTGAAAAATTTGGACTTTTTATGTTTTATATTTTTTAAAAGGATTTTATGGAAAATTTCGATTCTATGACTCTTCCAGAGTCATTAATGCATACGCTTAAACAAATGCAATTTACAAAACCAACAGCTATTCAAGCACAAGCTATACCTCATGCTTTAGCTGGCAAGGATATTTTAGGATCCGCTCAAACAGGCACAGGAAAAACTGCAGCTTTCGGTATACCTTTAGTAACTTGGCTTGATAGTTCTAATGAAGGTCTTTCTCTCATACTGACCCCTACCAGGGAACTCGCAGTACAAGTTAGAGCTACATTAAATCAATTAATTGGCAAAAATAGTAATACAAAAACTGCCTTGCTTATCGGTGGTGAATCAATGGGTAAACAACTGGCACAATTACACGCCAAACCCAGGATTATAATAGGCACGCCTGGCCGTATCAATGACCATCTTGAACGCAAAAGCTTAAAAATACATAATGTAGGATTTTTTGTACTTGATGAATTTGATAGAATGCTAGATATTGGTCTGGGCATTCAGGTTGATGCAATAGTAAAATTCCTACCAAAAGAGCGTCAAACACTTATGTTTTCAGCGACATTGCCAGAAAATATATTAGGACTATCTCAAAAATATTTAAAAAATCCAGTGAGGATTGCAGTAGGTGAAGCTAATCAACCTATAGGAAAAATCAAACAAGAAACTATTCAGGTTGAAGAGTCAGAAAAATATGGCAAGCTTGTTTCTGAACTTGATCAAAGACAAGGTTCTATAATTGTGTTTGTAAAAACCAAATATGGCGCTGAAAAATTAGCGGTCAAGCTTCGCAAAGAACATCACAGCGCTGATGCTATACATGGAGATTTACGCCAAAACAAACGCGATAGCGTAATCAGAGCTTTTAGAGAGCAAAAATATCGTATAATGGTTGCAACAGATATAGCTGCTCGTGGATTAGATATTCC
>CAZIGS010000113.1:2520-4723 GCA_964538645.1 uncultured Rickettsiaceae bacterium | reverse complement strand
ATAATGCATAAATGGGTCCTCGGGTCTACGCCCGAGGATGACGAATGTGGTCAAAGCCTATAACAATCAGCTTTTATAGTTTTCTTACATCAAGCTCAGGTTACATTATATTTGGGCTAGTATTACTAGCCCTCATTATCTGGGGGGTGTGACTCTCCAACTAAATCCCACTCATCATCAGAAAATTCGCCTTTTACCCAACCGAGTAATCCCATTTCCTCTGAATATTTTTTAGCACATTGAAAATCTTGTACCCAATCGTCTTCATCGTCTTCCTCTTTATATGTACCATCAGCTTGAATTTGTATAAAATCATCCAAGGCATCTAATAAAGGGTCGCTTGATGCGGCAGCCTGATTTGAGGAAGCTGTTCCTTCTTGCGCTGATTCTAATGGAGCAGATATTTTGTATGGTGGTGTTGCTGGTCTTGGTAGCGGGGTAGGCTCTGACTCGTGAGAGGTTTGTATAGAGCTTATCTGACCCTTTTCTATTTCCTCCATACTAACAAGATGTCTAAGCACATCCGAATCTGCTGCTACTATTTCTTCTTGTGCTGGTTCTGGAGGGGGAGGTGCATTGGTAGAAGCTGGTGCTGTGATAGTATCTGAATCATTCCCACTATCAATGGGAGAAAGTTCTGTATTAGCTCCTGCCAATTGAGCTTTTTCGTGAGTGTGTAAAAGATTTTTTTCCTTTAATCTGGCTGTTACGATTTTGGTAGTTTCTTCATGTAAAAATTCTAGTAAATCATGATTTTTAGCAACTTCACTTGTAAGATCGCTAAGAGCTTTGTCTAAAATCTCGTGCTTAACTTTTTTACCACTATCAATTCTAGGAGATATACCATGTTTTAATGCTATTAATGCTGTACCAGATTTTTCTGCAATTGTCATAGCTGTCATAGTGCAGCCTATAGATTCCATACTAGCGCCCTTAATCTTTAACAATTCTAATGCTGCTTCTATTTTTTTGGTAGGAATTTTATTGCGACCCTGCCAGGATAATACATTGCCTAAAACAGCCCAATCTTTTTGGCCAAATTTTCCTTGGGTAAGGATATTAGGATTTGCTTTTTCTAATGTTGCTTTAAAAGCTTCAAAATGTTCCTGTGCAGCTACATATCCTAACAATGTGTAAGATTCATTACCAATTTTTATGAATCTTTTATCGATTGCTCTATTTGCTACCAATCCATCTAGAAAAGTCTGGTATCTTGTCATATCGAAATTTTGTAATAGCTCGTTCAGTGGCTTAATATCGAATTTTGGCATATTGCTTCCTTCAAATATCTCTTAAAATAAACAATATTCATATAGTGAAAAATAAGTTAGAGCAATAAAATGTTATGAACCCTCTTTGATTATATCGGTAAAATATGGGAGTTTGGCATGAGTGATAATCAATATCCCAGAGTCTTTTAATTCTGCTTTGAGTAATTTGCAGAGCTCAGTAACATAATCTTCGTTCAAATTTGAGAATGGCTCATCCATCATAAGAAATTTTGGTTTATGTAATAAAACTCTTACCAAGCTCACTCTTTGCTGTTCTCCAGCAGATAGGGTATTCTGGTAATCTTCTATCTTATCAAGCATAGGTATTAAATGTTCTAAATATGTTTTTTTCATTAATGGAATAATTTCATCGTCACCTTTATCAAATGATGGATAAGATAAGGCGGTACGGAGAGTTCCTATTGGCATATATGACCGTTGAGGTAAGAACATCATATTCTCTGGAAGTATAATTTCGCCATTATAAGAATTGGTCAAACCGGCCATGGCGCGCAGCAAGGATGTTTTTCCAGTACCAGATGGTGCCATTAAAAGCTTATGTTCTGATGCTTTAATATTAATATGAGGCACGGACCATAATTTTTTACCATCTATAGTAAGTGTAAGGTTTTTCAGTTCAATATAATCCTTATAATTAAACTCTTTTTTATCATTTTCTACAGCGGCGATATTATTTTCAAAATGCACTATCCGTTGCATAGAGGCTATTAATGAAGCAATGGTTTGGAATGATGTAGAGATTGACAGCAAAGAGTTATTAACCTCTGCAAACATACCTCTGACTTGCATAAGTACTCCCATCGTAATTGCGCCTTCAAAATATGCTGGACCTACAATGAATAAAGGGATAAAGCTCTGTATATTCATATAAAAATTTTGGAACAAATTGATGTAAATAGCGCGTTTTAGTA
>CAZIGS010000113.1:0-2510 GCA_964538645.1 uncultured Rickettsiaceae bacterium | reverse complement strand
AGAAATAAATTCTTCAATCTATTTTTTTCTATTTTTTCACCAGAAAAACTTGCAACCTCTTCACGTCTTTCATTTATTCTCATAAGGCCGTAACGGAAATTAGCTTCATATTGTTCTTGAATTCTATCTAGACTAATTATTGGTTTGCCTACTTTAAATGTAACGATTATTCCACCCATTGAATATAAAATTGAAATCCATAGTAAAAGCCCAGGTATAGCCGTGGACACTCCAAAAAGCGTTAGAGGTATAGAAGATGATAAACCCCACAAAATTATTCCAAATGTAATGAAATTAATACCATCTTTGAAGAAGGCTTGAAAAAGTCCAATTATACCATATGTAACTTGAGATACATCATTCGCTATACGTTGGTCTGGGTTATCTACTATTTTGTTATTTTGAAGAGGGACTTTATAGTAGCATTTATTATTCATCCATTTATTTTGCAGATTATCAGTTTGCCATCTCCTCCAACGAAAACTATACCATGCGGTAAGATACTGTCTGGTACAAAAATCCAATATAGCAAGAATTAACAGTGGGACGAATCCAATAATAAGCTTTTTAAAATTAGTAATATTCTTATCTGATATAGAGTTAAAGAAATCCCGAGACCATTCATTCATTATCATACTAATATATACAGAACAAAAACTTAGAATTATAAGGGCTGCAAACCCTAATATAGCAAATTTTTTCTCTTCCCCACTGAACCATGGTTTAATAATATTTTGCCAGAAAATTTTCCATGTAAGGCTTGTCATAAGTTTGAATATTTTGTTATTGTACTAATTCTTACCATAATAAAAAATAACTAAAATGCTACTAGATTTTCTACGAAACTACCTCTATTCTATATGTGGTAGAAAAATCGTCATTGCGAGGAAACACAATATATAACAACCACCTGAAAGGAGCAACATTTATGGAAATCAATAAAGAACAAGCAATAGCAGCAGCATTAGCTCAAATAGATAAAAGCTACGGTAAGGGTTCTGCGATGTGGCTTGGACAAAAACCAGCGATGGATATCGAGGCAAGCTCGACTGGTTCATTAGGATTAGATTTAGCTCTAGGTATTGGTGGGTTGCCTAAAGGGAGGGTGATAGAGATTTTTGGTCCTGAAAGCTCAGGTAAAACTACACTCACCCTACATGCGATTGCGGAAGCTCAAAAAGCAGGTGGTACATGTGCATTTATCGATGCTGAACATGCTCTTGACCCCGCTTATGCTAAAAAGCTAGGAGTAAATATCGATAAGCTTATAGTTTCTCAGCCTGATACTGGAGAACAAGCGCTTGAAATCGCAGATACTTTGGTGCGTTCAGGTGCAATCGATATGCTTGTTATAGATAGTGTGGCGGCTCTTGTGCCAAAAGCTGAAATAGAAGGGGAGATGGGTGATTCTCACATGGGTCTTCAAGCGAGGCTAATGAGTCAAGCTCTCAGAAAGCTCACAGCATCAATTTCCAGAACAAACTGTATTATTATTTTCATCAATCAAATACGTATGAAAATTGGAGTAATGTTTGGTAGCCCTGAAACAACAACAGGAGGTAATGCTCTGAAATTCTACGCGTCTGTAAGGCTTGATATAAGGCGCATAGGTTCTATTAAGGATAAAGAAGATGTTGTTGGGAGTCAAACCCGTGTTAAAGTTGTAAAAAACAAAGTTTCTCCTCCATTTAAGGTGGTGGAATTTGATATTATGTATGGTTCTGGCATATCAAAACATGGTGAAATTCTAGATATAGGTGTGAAATTGGATTTGATTGAAAAATCAGGGGCATGGTTTTCATATAATAATGTACGGATTGGACAAGGTAGAGAAAATGCAAAGCAATATCTAATTGATAACCCTTCAATATCTGATGAGATTGAACAAAAAATTAGACAATTGGCAAGCACAAGCGGTGCACCGGCCTTTATAGAAGAAACAACAACGGAAATGGAAGAGGCCTAAATGCTCGATTTGAAAGGAAAAATAGCTCTAGTAACAGGTGCATCTGGTGCTTTAGGAAATGCATCTAGTAAAGCGTTGCATGCTCTTGGTGCGCATGTTGTTATTAGTGGTACTAATAAAGAAAAGCTTGAAGCGTTAAAACAAGAGCTGGGTGCAAATGTAACTGTGAGACCTTGCGATTTACACGACTTAGAAGATTGCCAAAAAATGGTCGAAGAAATGGAAAAAATTGACATATTGGTTTGTAATGCAGGTATCACGCGCGATATGCTTTCTATCAAAATGTCTAACGAATCATTTGAAGAGGTATTGCATATTAACCTGAAAGCGGGGTTTGTTTTAAATCGTAGCGCAATACAAAAAATGATCCGAGCAAAATATGGTAGAATAATCAATATATCATCAGTTGTAGCAGTGTCTGGCAATCCTGGACAAGCAAATTATTGCGCTTCTAAAGCAGGGCTAATTGGTATGACAAAATCTCTAGCAATAGAAGTTGCATCTCGCGGTGTAACAGTAAATGCCGTTGCTCCTGGATTTATTG
>CAZIGS010000112.1:0-4746 GCA_964538645.1 uncultured Rickettsiaceae bacterium | reverse complement strand
ATGGATTTAATGTCATATGATTTAGGGCGTATTGCAGCTTATAATTTAGGTCAAGGTCTCAGTACGCAGCAGTTTATAGAGAGACTTGATTCTGGCCATTTACATATAGGAAGTTCAGGATATATAAAATTTATTGGATCTGTTGCGGATAGGAAATATGATATTATAAAATATGAGAATGGGCGCTATGAGGTAATTGATAGCGGTAAATAATGCCGCCATTGCGAGAGGAATGACAGAGCATTTGCGGCGTCGTTCAGCGAAGCAATCCAGTTTATTGATTTGTTGCGTAGCAACATATTATAAATTAGAATTGCTGCGCAATGAGTTAATTCACTGGATTGCTTCGGAGTCTGAGTCAGCATATGCTCTACTCAGACCCACTCGCAATGACGAATGGAGGACTAATGGATACAGGCACATTAAATGAAATTACGAGAGAAGCAGTATTTGTTTTATTGGCTGTCTCTGCGCCTATTTTATTATTATCTTTGGTTGTAGGTTTTATAATATCTTTGCTTCAAGCCTTAACTCAAATCCAAGAAACTACCCTAACATTTGTTCCAAAAATAATGGCTGTATATCTTAGTTTGATAGTATTTGCTCCCTATATGCTTTCTAAGCTGAAAGTATTTACAGACCATATAATCCAGCAGATAATATTGTAATGGCAAAATTGCTTAGTGACTCCATAAACCAAATATTGCGTCAATGTGTTAGTCAAAAAAGTAAGGTTTTAGGTGAGATTTTGATTAATTGGTCTAAGATAGTTGGACCTGAATTTGCTTATGACACCTCTCCAACCAACATATTTTCTGTTAAGGAAAAAGGTCAGCAAATCAACATTTTATATATAACTGTTAACTCCTCTGCTGTTGGGATGAAACTTTCTTATAGTCAAGAAATGATAATTGAAAAAATCGCTATATATTTTGGGCATAAGGCTGTACATAGAATTAAAATGAAGGTGACTGTGTAGTACACAGTCACCCATAGTAGCGCGCAATCGATGCGTTGTGATTACAAAGAGAGGTCTAAATGAATTACGAAACTATCCTGATAGTAGGTTTTGGCGCTTCGTCGCTTAATTTGAAAGCGCTGATTAGCAGTGTTTCTAGAACAAAAATTCCCTTTTATTATTTGGATAGTTTAGATCCCATTTCAGTACAAGAAATACTGCAGAATTTAGATCTGACTAAAACAGCTATTTATATCATTAGCAAATCTGGCAATACTCAGGAGACTAATATATTGGCTGAATATCTCATTAGACAAAATACAGGGGAAATTTTTGTTTTATGCGAGAATAAAGATTCAGCTCTGTATAATATAGTGCAAAATACACATCACGAATGGATAGACTACGCAAATGTCAAAAGCGGCCGCTTTGCGCTTCTTACAAAGCCATTTTTGGATATTGCTGAGTTTGCTGGTGTGGATTCACAAAAGCTCTTAAAAGCGGCTGAATTGGCGAATATGGATGATGCGAAAATAATAGCTAATAGATGGCTAGAAAATTTTGAATCTGGTAGGCCAAATTGGGTTGTTATGACTTATACAAGGCAGATTTATGGGTTGTTTTTATGGGTTAGACAAATAGTCTCAGAATCTTTGGGTAAAAATGGTTTTGGAATTTTTCCAATACTTGTAGAAGGTACAATGGATGAGCATAGCCAATTACAGCTGTTTTTAGATGGCCCAGATGATAAATTCTATGATATTATTTCTTGCGATTTTGACGAAATTGGTTTTGAAACATTATCTAAAACTCAAATAGCTCACGCATATAAAATCTTTGATATGCTTTCAAATAAGAAACGTGAGGTGAGACATATGCATCATAAGTTTATTGATGAATTGGTAATAGGAAATTATATTGCAATTTATACAGAAGCAGTCAAAATAATAGGGCAAATAATGGGCTTTGACCCTTTGACACAGCCTGCTGTAGAGTCTATGAAACAACACCACACTCGTCATCCTCTAGCTTGACCAGAGGATGACGTTTTATTGGAAAATCTTATGAAAATTGAGCTGAACTTCCATATAACTAAAAAATTGCAGCATTTACTGGATGTCCTAAAAGCTGCAGGAGCAGAGCCGCGCTTTGTAGGTGGGTTGGTTAGAGATACGATAATTGGTATCCGAAATACTGATATTGATATAGCGACTAAACTTCTTCCAACCAAAGTTATGGAGCTTTTAGGGCAAAATCAGATGCGTTGTATAGATACAGGTAGCAAATACGGAACTGTTACTGCTTTGATTGGGGAAACTCAAGTAGAAATTACCACGCTGAGAATTGATACAGAATGTGACGGACGTCATACTAATCCAATATTTACCGATGATTTTGAGCAAGATGCGGTTCGTAGAGATTTTACTATTAATGCAATAAGTTACTGTCCTTATAAAAAGGAATTATATGACTATACTGGTGGATATGATGATTTAAAATCAGGGAAGGTGAGATTTATAGGTGAGCCTAAAGCGCGTATAATGGAGGATCATTTACGTATATTGCGATTTTTTAGATTCTCAGATCGTTTCGCAAAAAATTTGGATAAAAATTCCTTGGAAGCATGTATTAACCTTAGATATTTACTAGATAAAATATCTAAGGAGAGGATATTATTAGAACTAGATAAAATGGTTATGTCTCCTACTGCTCATAAGGTTTTTGGACAAATGTTAGAGGCAAAAATCTTAGCAGAAATTATGCCTGGGGCAGTTTTTGATCTTGGGTTGCTTCAACATATGTATATGGATTTAGGTTTGAGATATGCTGCTTTGTTATATAAAACGCCTGTAGGTATTTTGCGCAAATTATTGCAGAATTTGAAGTTTTCAAATTCTAATATGAAAGAGATGATCACTCTAGTTCTATTTAGGCAGTATAGGGGCGATTTATCCACAAAAACTCTATTAGAGCTTAAAAAAATATTCTACCCTTTATGGGTAGATAACATTGTTCTGAAGCCTTATCTAGCTATTTCTGATGCCGAAAATAATATAAATTTTGCTGATTTGCTACATATTATAAAAGACACTCCACCTATTTTTCCTATCAACGGAGATGATTTGCTGGCTTTAGGTATTACAGGAAAGAACCTAGGTCTTACATTAGGTAATCTTAAATCAAAATGGATAGAGTCTGAATTTGCTCTTTCTAAACAAGAGCTTATGGCGAACCTCTTTGACTACTAGGAGAAGTCTTTACACTTTCAGGCGGAGTAGGGCTTTTAGCAGCTCTAAAAAATCTTTCCGTAAAAGATAATGGAGTGTGAGTTGCTTTTGGTGTGAGTAATCCATTTTTTGTTCTTTCAGGTGAATTATCTGGAATAGGTGCCAAGGGTGTGAACGATTGTTTGGAGGGGGAAGGAGTAGAAGGGGTCGCTGATCTACTGATTGAGTCACATGAGGTACTTATAGAGCTATGTACTTCACTTCTCCTTCCTTCTAATGATGTGCCTTCAAAGTCTGGTAACAACAAATCATATGCTTCCACCAGTTGTGGAACGAGTTTTGGAGTAATATTAAAAGTTTCTGCTATTGAAGGATCCATAGTTTTTCTCTTAATACTTGCCTCTATTGAATCAAGTAGATCAGTGGCTTCTTTTAATCCTTGTTTAGAAATTTTATCTCTTAATTTTGTCAATACAGGCACAAAACCCTCAGCCGTCATACCCTCACTTTGAGCTGATGCAAAAGGCATAACATCTATCAATTCTTTTATTTCTGATAATTTCAGAGGTGTTTCTCCGATAGCTGTAATATAAGAATATGCCTTATTGAACTGGCCAGCAGCAAAACATGAAGCAAGTCTTAAATCTTGGTTGCCAATATCAATTCTTGCTTCTGCAGCTCTTGTAATCAGTTTAGTAGCAATTTTAAGATAATCTGGATCATTATCTAATGAAATAGCAAGGGCTAAAGGAGATACAGGTCTTTGCCCTATGGTTTGGTTAAAATCCCATTTCTCATTTATTAATCTGCTTAAAAGCTCTTCGTGTTTAAAGAAAATAGCCATAGCAGGTATATTTATGCTTTTTGCTTCAAATAAACAATCCCTATATTCACCATCTTGGCCTTTTGCAATCTCAGTTATTATTGCCTTTGAATCTTTCAAACGATCTTCCTTACTTTTGTTGCCATTTAATATTGAATCAAAAGGTGGTTCTGCAATATTAAAGTCACTAGCTGTAAGGTATTGTGTAATATTTTCATTGCTTAAAGCTTTCATGTCAGCACTTGGATCTGCGCTATTCAGCATGTAATCAAACATATTTTTTTGGCCAGATAGCAGGCTACGGACAAGTAGATGATTATGCACTTCTTGATCATGAGAGTTTTGAAGAGCTCCTTGCAGCTCTTGCATATTTCCTTTTGCGATGATATCCATTAATTGTACTAGTGTGTGAGACATTTTATTTCCTAAATTTAAATAATAATTACCTTATTTTTTTAACCTCTATACTACATGATTTTTTTTCTCAGTAGTGTCAGGAGACTTACTAGAAACAAAGGACCTAAACCCTTTTGCTACTGCATTTCCAATTTTTTTTGCAATGTTTTGTGCTTTAGGAGATCCAGTATCATCATGTGATAAGCTAGGATCTTGTGTTTCTGGACTAGCCCTAGAAGTGCGGCCAGATACTCTTTCTACAAATTTTGTGGGCCTAGATGAATCACGACCTTCTGTGGTTGTTGAAAGAGAATCATTAGAAAAACTATAATCTGAATATC
>CAZIGS010000111.1:0-4751 GCA_964538645.1 uncultured Rickettsiaceae bacterium | reverse complement strand
ACATGGATTGAAAAAAACATCATAAGCAACACAGCTTTTTTTGGAAGAATTTCTCTAAATTTGACTTTAGATGAATTATCATTAAAGGAATCACATGATTTTCTAAAAGAAATTGGTCTAAAATGCTCTACATATGATGTATTTAGGATATTATCTATAACAGGTGGAGTTCCTTGGTATCTTGAGCAAATTAATAGCTCACAAACTATAGATGAAAATATTGAAAGACTTTGTTTTAATACAAATGGTCTGTTGGTACAGGAATTTAATTTGCTATTCAATGATTTATTTAGTCCACGAGGTACTATCTTTAGGAAAGTTGTTCATGTTTTGGCTGATGGTATGAGAGATTTAGGCGAAATACGCAAAATTCTTGAATATCCAAATTCAGGTAGACTTACTGAACATTTACAGGTTCTAATCACAAGTGGATTTATTACCAAGCATTATAAATGGTCTCCTAAAACTGGTAAAGTATCAAGACAAAGTCTTTATAGACTTACAGATAATTACTTGAGATTTTATATTAAATATATAGAGCCTAATCTGCTTAAGATTGAGAATAAATCATATGAAGGTAAAGCGTTAAGTCAAGTTCCAGGCTGGGATAGTATAATGGGATTTCAGGTAGAGAACTTACTACTAAAAAACAGGCAACAAATGATTAAATCTATTGGAATTAACCCAGGAGATATTCTAGCTGATAATCCTTATATTCAAAAAGCAACTAATGCCAGTGATGGCTGTCAAATTGACTATATGATACAAACATATAGCAATAACTTATATATTTGTGAATTCAAATTTAGTCGTAAGGAAATAAATGCAGGAATAATAGCATCGATGAAAAGTAAGATAAAAAGGTTTATTCATCCGAAGGGATTCGGAATTTGTCCTGTACTATTTTATTTAGATAATATTTCAGATGAGATTCAGGATCAAAGATATTTTTATCGTATTATTGATATATCTGATTTCTTGAACATCTGATATAAATGTATTTCCAAGCACCCTACTTTCCATAAGGCGAATTATACGACTGAAATAAAATTTTCAAAACGACCTTTTTGTAGGCCAATTTTACAATTTTTACACATCATAGCAACTTTAGATTTTAAATCTTACTCAACTACAATGCGTCTTATAGAATTCTAGGATGTAACTAATTCCTAAAAATCACTCCGTTGGAGGGATTATCATATAATTTTAAAAGTGACACTCTAAAATTAAACCATAGATGTTAAAAAAATACTACTCTTGTAAAAACAACACATTCACTTGCAAAAGTAACTTATAAGTTGTTTTATACTAATATACTAATTTATGAAAGTCATGACTTAGGCAGAGAAGGTTTTTAGTGATCAGATCGATTTCTCCTTGTATTCCATTATCATATTTCCAAAATTCAAATCTTCCTTTCTTAAACATTCGAAATAACTCAAATCCTTTAATTGTAGCATAAGCTGTTTTAAGAGACTTAAATCCTAATGTTGGCTTTATTAGCCTTTTTAGCTTTCCATGATCAGATTCTACAATATTATTTAGGTATTTTATTCGCTTATGTTCTAAATCTTGGCTGCATTTACCTTCTTCTTTTAATTCTTCAATAGCTCTAATATATGCAGGATTCTTATCTGTATTAATGGAAGCTGGGTGAGCATAGCTCGGAATAGACTTCAGTGCTTTACCTAAAAATCTTTTAGCAGCTAACATACTTCTTGTTGGCGATAAATAAAAATCTATTGTCTTACCAGATTTATCTAAAGCTCTGTAAAGGTAAGCCCATTTACCCTTAACTTTAATATAAGTCTCATCTACTCTCCAGCTTAAGCCCATCTCAGGTTTCCAATACCATTTAAGCTTATCTAACATCTTTGGAGCATAAGAGATAACCCATCTGTAAATAGTACTATGGTCAACAACTACTCCTCTCTCGCAAAGCATTTCTTCTAAATCTCTATAGCTGATTCCATATTTACAGTACCATCTCACAGCCCATATTATTACTTCATAACTAAAATGACGACCCTTGAATATCTTCATCCCAAACTCCAAATATTAATAATCCACCCCAAATCTATCAACTCTCATAAAAATTTGCAACAGGGCCCTTTTATCTAACATGGATTGAACCAAAACTTGCCATTATTAAAAAAATCAGTAAGGCTGGAAAACATTGTGTGGATATGCATTTGAATCAATTTGCTTCAAGCACATAGATCAAATCAAAACATTGAATGAGTTGGAGTAATCACACTGTTCTAGCAGCAGCGTGAACTAATTTTGGATTCTAAGCTTAATTAAAAAATCTTGAAAATCTGCTTTTCTAAACTCGGATTTTGAGACATCTACATAATCATATTTTTTATAATTGCCAAATAATCTAAAAACTGCTATAAATTTGCAATTATATTATAATTTTCTTGCTTTAAAAATGTTTTACTAGTATAGATAAGTAATTCATAATAGAATATTGAGGCTGGATATTGATAAATAATTATATACGCGGGGGACAGATATTTCTCCATAAACTCAGAATGATAAAGCAAGTATGGGATAAAACCCTGCTAATTGCATCTATAGTATCGATCTTATTATCTACATTCCTAACATATGATAAATTCTTACATTTAGATTTTTACTCAGGCCTAACATATTTAAAAGCTATAATAGTTAGCCCTTTAGATAGAATCTTTCCAAATAGTAGTCCTGTAAAAATTTCAGCAATGAATAATATGGGTGTATATAGTAAAAATATAGATGCGAAGGAAATACTGAAACATCAAGGATTTAAGCGAAGATATGACCTTATAATCTCAACTTTTCTAAGTAGCCTAATTCTTGGCCTATGGATCATGCTTGGTTTTTCAGTAATAATAATATTTGTCTGGACCAAATTTGGGAAAGCATCAAGTAGCAAAGATATAATAAAAGGTGGCAGTATTCTCTCTGCAGTAGAAGTATCCAAAATTCTCAAAAAGCAATTTATGGCTAGCGATTTTGTAATTGGTAAAATGCCTTTAGTGAAGAATAGTGAGACTTCGCATATATTAATTACAGGAACTACAGGTTCTGGCAAAACAAGCTGTATGAATGAGATCATGCCTCAAATAAGAAGCTATAATCATCCGGCAATAATTGTTGATTACACAGGCCAAATGACCAAAAAATATTATGACGAATCTCGTGGTGATGCAATTATTACTAACAACGAAGCTGGTGCTCATATATGGGATTTTTGGGAAGATATTAAAGATGAGGATAATTTAGCAATTATAGCTAATTCGCTTTTTACTGATAGAGGCAGCGGCTATGACGAGATGTGGAATAATGCTTCAAAACAATTTTTCAAAGATTCAGCGCGCCATATAGCAAAAAATAATACACCTAAAATTAGTGATCTATATAGACTCCTTAGTATCATGACTTTGTCAGAAGTACATGAAGCTCTTAAAGGCTCAGTATCTGCTTCCATGCTAGACCCTAACAATGAAAAAACTGCAATGTCAGTTAGGACAAATACCATAGCTTTTATTGATTGGATGGAAAATTTTAGAGAAGGACAGAGGAAACTTTCTCTGTCTAATTGGTTTAGTGAAAAAAAACTTGAGCGAGGTAGTTGGCTGTTTTTTAAATCTACTCCAAAACAACGTACCAAACTTAGAAATTTTTACTCAATGCTGCTTGATTTATGCATAAACCAGATAATGGAACTTGGTCAAGATTATGATAGGCGTATATGGATGGTCATTGATGAATTACCATCTCTAAAAAAGTTACCATCTTTAGCTCAAGCTTTAAGTGAATTCAGAAAATATGGTGGCTGTATTATGGCGAGCATGCAGTCCCCTCATCAATTATTTGAACTTTATGGACAAAATAACGCTTATGCAATGCTGGATCAATTTAATACTAAATTTATATTTAGAACAGATGAACATAATTTTGCAAGCTATATATGCAAAGGCTTTGGAGATATAGAATATAAGGAACAACAAGAGAACTATTCTTATGGCTCACATGAAGTTAGAGATGGGGTACATATCTCATCTATAGAAAGAAAAAAACCACTTCTAACACCTGATGACCTAGCATCTTTAGCAAATTTAGAGGCATATGTAAAGCTTCCTATAGCTAATGTTAGAGTAGCTAAAATTACTGTCGGATTTTAATACCAACCACGATTAATGATTTTGTAGTGTCAAAGTCACCCAACGATCTTTATATAATGTAGAAACTGGAGCAAGGTTATATTTCTCATACTCTGTTAGAATACTATCAAGCTGATTATCTAAAAAGCCTGATAATATAAGAATTCCACCTTTGTTTAAAAGCTCTGCAATTGACCATGCCATTTCTATAAGAGGACGAGCGAGGATATTTGCTAAGATAATGTCAAATTTATCTCCGACTGGTAAATCTAACCTAAACTCAATATCAGTATTATTTAGAGCTGCGTGCTGGCTTGATACTTCCAAAGCCACTTTATCAATATCTGTCCCAGTTACCAGAGATCTAGGCCATAGTTTCTTGGCTGCTATAGCTAATATGCCAGTACCTGTCCCAATATCTAGAATGCTTTTTATAGATCTATCACAATACCCTTCCAAAGATTCCAGACATCCCAGTGTGGTTGAATGATCACCTGTTCCAAAAGCCCTGGTAATATTTATTAGAAGAGGAATGAGGTTAATATCAATATTTTCTAAATGCCTTATTATATGGAACTTCTTAGTCTTTATATCTGTAAG
>CAZIGS010000110.1:0-4772 GCA_964538645.1 uncultured Rickettsiaceae bacterium | reverse complement strand
TAAAGGCTAATATTCACAAATCTGCTATGTATTCTGGAAAAATAGAAGGTGTGGCTCCTAGAAATTGTCAATCAATAGAAGAAAAGATTATTAAAATTGCGTCAAAAGAAAAGCATCAGATTTTTCTAGAGCCAGAAGGGTTGGATGATCATACGGTGTACCCCAATGGTATATCAACCTCTTTACCAGAAAATATACAGCTTGCTATACTTAAAACTATACCAGGTTTAGAAAATGCAAAAATGCTTAGATCTGGATATGCAATTGAGTATGATTTCGTAGATCCAAGGGAATTAAAACATAGTTTAGAAACCTCTAGAATAGAAGGATTATATTTGGCTGGTCAGATAAATGGTACGACTGGGTATGAGGAGGCTGCTGGTCAAGGGGTGATAGCTGGGATAAATGCAGCCTTGTCGTCACAAGGTCGTTCACCGTTTGTTTTAAGACGATCTGATGCTTATATTGGTGTGATGATAGATGATTTGGTTACCAGTGGGGTTGTAGAGCCCTATAGAATGTTTACATCAAGGTCTGAGTATAGGTTGTCAATTAGAGCTGATAATGCTGATATAAGGCTTACTCCCTTAGCTATAGAGGTTGGTTGTGTAACAACAGAGCGAGCTGCAAAATTTAAACATAAACTAGATTTAATGAATAAAGCTAAAAATATATTATTAGGTAATGTAGTAAGTTCTAGTCGTCTTTTAAAATTTGGAGTAAAGGTGTCTCAAGATGGTCAAAAGCGAACAGCTTACGATATATTGGGTTTACAGGTTGGTGGGTTGGAAAGGGCCAAAGAAATTTTCCCCAATATTGCAGAAATATCTGATAAAATGCTCCATTATTTTGCGATAGAGTCGAAATACAAAGCTTATTTAGACAGACAAAATCTGGATATAGAATTGCTCAAATTGGAAGAAATTCAAATACCTGAGGATATAAATTATGATCTTATAGGGGGACTCTCGATAGAAGCTAGGGAAAAATTAAAAATGCACAAGCCAACTACGATAAAAGATGCTAAGCATATTCCGGCAATTACTCCTGCCGCCATTATGTCTATAATCATTCATTTAAAGTCAAAGAATGCATAAACAAATATTAAATAGGCTGGAAGTTTCATGTGGAACAATCGATAAATTGGCTACATATGTTGAAGTTTTGCTCAAGTGGAATAAAAAAATAAACCTAATATCTAAAAATACTGTACCAAATTTATGGATGCGTCATATAGTTGATTCTGCCCAAATAATAGCATTTGTAGAAAATAAAAAACAAGTCATTATTGATGTTGGTGCTGGCGCGGGTTTTCCTGGGATGATACTTAGGATATTAGGGTTAGAAAATGTTATATTGATTGAAAGCGATGAAAGAAAAACAAGCTTTTTGCGTGAAGTAGCTAGAACGCTAAATCTTGATTTAGAAATAGTAAATGATAGAGTTGAAAAGATATTTATTAAGTCTGACATAGTTGTTGCCCGTGGATTTTCTGCTTTGGATGAAATGCTAGATAAAGTGAATAATATTGAATATTCTAGAATGCTTTTGCTTAAAGGAAAAAATGTTGAATCAGAAATATCTCAAGCCAGCAAAAATTGGAAATTTTGCTATAAAAAACATGAAAGTATTACTAGCGCAGGGTCATATATATTGGATATAACAAATGTACGAAGAAGAGAAAACTAAGATTATAGCAGTAGCTAATCAAAAAGGGGGAGTAGGAAAAACAACTACTTCGGTGAATTTGGCAACGGCAATAGCAGCTCTTGGTAATAAAACTCTTCTTATAGATTTAGATCCACAAGGCAATGCAACAACTGGGTTTGATATAAAAACAGATGTGGGTATTTATGAGCTGCTTATTAATAATAAATGTAAAACTCGAGATGTAATTTTTTCTACAAAGATAAAAAATTTGGATATAGTTACTTCAGGTATCAATCTTAGTGGTGCAGAATTAGAGTTAGCAAATATTCCGAAAAGAGAATATATATTATCTTCTATAATAAGTGAGTTAAAAGAATATTCTTATATATTAATAGATTGTCCACCGTCGTTAGGATTGCTTACAGTAAATGCTTTAGTGGCTGCAAATAATCTATTAATACCAATGCAATGTGAGTTCTATTCTTTAGACGGATTGAGTAATCTTCTGAATACAATAAAACTAATAAATAAAAATTTAAATAAAAATCTTTCTATCGTCGGCATTTTATTGACTATGTATGATAAAAGAAATAAATTAACTGAGCAAGTTGAAAATGATGTAAGAAAATGCCTTGGAGATTTGGTGTTTAAAACCACTATACCAAGGAATGTTCGGGTGTCAGAGGCTCCATCACACGGCCTTCCAGTATTAGTATATGATTATAGAAGTCCTGGGGCTGTAGCATATGTGGAATTGGCAAAAGAAATATTTAAAAATGGTAGGTTACAATGTCAATAAGTCATGGATTGGGTAAGGGGCTCTCTGAGCTTTTAGGAGAAAGGGATACAAATAAATTGCTAGAAGACGATGTTATGCTAAATATTGCGATTGATGATATAAAGGCTGGTCCGTATCAACCAAGAAAAAATTTCGAGGCTGAATCGCTATATGAACTTGCAGATTCTATAAAAAGAAATGGTCTAATTCAACCAATCATAGTTACAAAAGATGAATTTGGTTATACTATAATTGCGGGAGAACGTAGGTGGCGTGCTTGTAAAATTGCGGGTTTGAAAAATTTGCCAGTCATCGTAAGAAAGCTACATGATAAAGAGATGTTGGAATATGCTTTAGTGGAAAATATTCAAAGAAAAGATCTAAATATCGTAGAAGAGGCAGAAGGTTATCTTATGCTTATGGGGCAGTTTGGATATACTCAAGAAGAACTATCAGCTACTATAGGTAAAAGTAGAAGCCATGTGGCTAATATATTGAGATTGAACACATTACCTAATTCAATAAAGCAAAAATTATTGAATGGAGATTTGACAATGGGACATGCTAGAGCTATCGTAGGACATAGTAACGCAGAAGATATAGCTGAGCTCGTTATTGATAAGGGGTTAAATGTCAGACAAACTGAAAATTTAGCTAAAACTTGGCATAGTCCACATACAGGTGATGGTAAGTCAGCGTATGAACATTCAGCCAAACATAATGACGATTTAAGAGAATTAGTCGCTGCACTATCAACCAAATTTGGTATGAAGGTAACTATTGAACAAATAGGTGCTGGTGGTAAAGTGATATTTCACTATAATACTCTTGAACAGTTAGATGAAATTTTAACTAAACTAACATAGGCTACAGATATGGAAATTTTTATTGATAGTGCAGACCCTAAAGAAATAGAGCGAGCATTTGATACTGGTTTAATTGATGGTGTAACAACGAACCCTACTTTAATAGCAAAATATGGTAAAGATTTAAAAGATACTATCAAAGAAATATGCAAGATAGTATCTGGTCCAGTAAGTGTAGAAGTCGCTTCTACCAATTATGAAGGAATGTTAGAAGAAGGAAAAAAAATATTAGACATAGCAGAAAATATAGTATTGAAGCTCCCTATAACTTGGGATGGCCTCAAGGCATGCAGCTATTTCTACCAACTCGAAAGAGAAATTAATATGACGTTATGCTTTTCTGTGAGCCAGGCTTTGCTTGCAGCAAAAGCCGGAGCTACTTATGTATCTCCATTTGTAGGTCGTCTCGATGATATTGGTCAAGATGGTAATAGTTTGATAGCTGAAATCAAAGCTGTATTTGATAATTATCCAGAATATGACGTGAATTTACTTGCATCATCGATACGTCATCCGCAGCATTTTTACATGGCGGCTTTGGCTGGTAGCGACTCAGCCACAATTCCCTATAATGTACTAAAGCAATTGCTTGATCACCCTCTTACTGATAAAGGTCTAGATAGGTTTGTAGAAGATTGGAAAAAATCTGGATTGACAATAGGATGATGATGTATAAAAAAATTTTAAATGATTATGTCGACAATATACGTTCGGAAGGGAGATACAGAGAGTTTGTTGACATAACGCGGCTCTCAAAGGAATTTCCATTTGCTATTAATAATGCTACAGGGAAAAAGATAATATTGTGGTGCATTAATGATTATCTTGGAATGAGCCAAAATAAGACCGTGATTGATGTAGCAAAATCTGCTATTGATGAGAGCGGGATAGGTTCTGGTGGAACTCGTAATATAGGTGGTAATAATGGGTTTCTGTTACAGTTAGAAAGGACTATAGCTTCACTTCATAATAAAGAGAGAGCATTAGTGTTTACTTCTGGATATGTTGCAAATGATGCTGCATTAGCTGCACTTGCTAAAATAATGCCAGATATAGTGTTTTTTTCTGATGAATCGAACCATGCCTCAATAATTTCAGGGATATGTAACTCTAGGGCAAAAAAATTCATATATTCTCATAATGATGTTATATCATTAGAAAATGCATTAAAACAAGTTCATATAGATTTGCCAAAAGCTATAATATTTGAATCAGTTTACTCTATGGATGGCTTGTTTTCGCCAATAAGAGAAATATCCGCTCTTGCTAAAAAATATAATGCACTAACATATATTGATGAAGTACATTCTGTGGGTCTATATGGCCCCAAAGGAGCAGGACTTGTTGCTGAATTTGGATTAGAAAATCAAATAGACATCATTCAAGCTACTTTAGCCAAAGCATACGGTACAATAGGTGGCTATATAGCTGGGAACACAGAATTGATAGATGCAATTCGTTTAAGTGCACCAGGTTTT
>CAZIGS010000109.1:0-4934 GCA_964538645.1 uncultured Rickettsiaceae bacterium | reverse complement strand
TGGCACACTTGGAGCCATAGGTAGTGCTATAGAATTTGTCAATTCGGATGATCCAGAAGTTAGAAAGCAGGCTTTAGAACTTATGGAATTAAGCTCTAACCAAGCAAATGATCGATTAAAATTTTTAAGATACGCATATGGTATTTCAAAATATTCTGGAGATGCTGATTTAGCTAACTTACGTGAATTATGCTCACTTCTGGCTAAGGACAATAAGATAAAAGTAGAATTTTTGTCACCTGGGTCATTGACCAACGAAAAATCTATGAATGTAGCCACAGGTCAGCTTATTTTATGCCTTGCATCACTCGCAAAATCTAGTCTTATACATGGCGGTATTGTTAAAGTATCATGGGAGAATAAGGGGAAAAATTCAATCATAGTAAGCGCTCAAGGTAATAATATAAAAATACAAACAGAAGCGCATGACATAATCACAGGTAATGGCAATATAAGCATTAATCCTACTAATGTACATGCACATTATATAAAGAGCCTTGTTGATTCAAGAAATATCAAAATTACTATAAAGGTTGATAAGGATATGATTAGCTATATTATAGACCCGAAAACAGCATGACCAGTCATTGCAAGCAGCTCCAATAGAGCATATGCGGATTGGCGTTGCAATGACGACTCATAACAACAAAGGATAAAAAATGATATACAGAACTGAAACTGATTCATTTGGAGAAATTAAGGTAGAAAATTCAAAATATTGGGGAGCTCAAACCCAAAGATCCCTAGAAAATTTCAAAATTGGCATAGAAAAAATGCCAAAACAATTGATACAGGCACTTATTTTGCTAAAAAAATGTGCCGCTATGACAAATCTCGAACTTAAAATATTGGATAGAAATATTGCTGAAGCAATTATTGAAGCAACCGATCAGCTTTTAAACGAAGATTATATGGAACATTTTCCCTTAGCTATATGGCAAACTGGCTCAGGCACACAGACCAACATGAATGCCAATGAAGTAATAGCAAATATTGCCAGCGAGATTTTAGGTGGTAAAAGAGGAGAAAAAAAGCCTGTACATCCAAATGATCATGTAAATATGGGACAATCATCTAATGATTCCTTCCCTACGGCAATGCATATATCAATAATGTTGGATACAACTCATAATTTGCTCCCAGCACTCAAAAAAATGCATAAAATACTCGCAGATAAAGTAAAAATCTGGGATCATATCATCAAAATTGGAAGAACTCATCTACAAGATGCAACACCTCTTACATTAGGTCAGGAATTTTCAGGCTATGCAATGCAACTGGAAAGAGGAATAGAGAGAATAAAAAATGCTTTGGATCATATATGTTACCTCGCTCAGGGTGGCACCGCTGTTGGAACAGGGATTAATTGCCACAAGGATTTTGCATCAAAATTTGCAATAAATATTGCTAAAATTACTGGATTACCATTTAAAACTGCGCCAAATAAATTCGAAGCTTTGGCAAGCAATGATGCTATCGTAGAATTTTCAGGAAGCATGAATGTTCTGGCAGTTAGTCTCATGAAAATAGCTAACGACATAAGACTACTTGCTTAAGGTCCTAGATGCGGCATAGGAGAATTGCATTTACCAGAAAACGAACCGGGCTCCTCAATAATGCCAGGCAAGGTCAACCCAACACAATGTGAAGCCATGACTATGCTTTGCGCTCAAGTAATGGGAAATAACACCACTATTACCATAGCTGGGTCACAAGGTCATTTTGAGCTAAATGTATTTAAACCAGTAATGATTCACAACGCTTTGCAATCTATAAAACTGCTCAGTGATGGCTGTAATAGTTTTGTGGATAACTGCTTAGTTGGGATTGAAGCAAATGAAAAAAATATATCTGATTTGCTACATAAATCTCTCATGTTAGTCACAGCGCTAAACCCTCATATAGGTTATGACAGGGCGGCGAAAATAGCCAAAAAAGCTATGCATGATGGTATATCTTTGAAAGAAGCAGCCATAGTATTAGGCGAACTTACCGCAGAAGAATTTGACAAATATGTGGTACCAGAAAAGATGATTGGGCGCTAGCGAGTCACAAGATGTAGCCTTAGCTTTCATATAGACGCTCTTGGTTAATTAGTTTATTGCTGAGCAATTCTAAATTACCCATATCTGTAACACTGGAGTAGGCCATGATATAGCAAACGCAAATCAAACGCCTATTTTTTTATAAAGATCTTCAAGGTCATCATACATATTTAAATCCAAACCTTTGTCAGACTTCTCAAGAATTTTTATAGTTTCTTCATTCAAATAGGACTCTTTAAGTATTTTGTCAGTTATAGCTTCTACTACATAATCTCTTATTGTTGATGATTTTAATAATGAAAGTGTTTTTATAATCTTATGCAAATCTCTAGATATATCTATGCTCATCCTAATATAACTCATAACAGCCTCCTATTATTGCTTATTTATAACAGTCTTCTCTCATTGTTTGGGAATTATATGATTGTTTACTTAAACACTCAACTGGATTTTGATTAAAATCAATGATTTACCAACTAAAAATTTACTTAAATACGTATTTAAGTAAATACTTAACTAGATTCTCAAACCACAATAGTAATAAATCTAGATTCTCAGATTCATTCGAGCACTACCACTAGGGCTAGGGCTAGGACCATCTCTATACTTATTTACTTAAATACTCATTTAAGCAAATACTTAATAGAGTGTTTCATAAATTTCCAAGAAAAATTTCTAGGAATCTGATAAATATGTTGCGCCAGAAAAGATGATCCCAACAAAGATTATTGTGGCAGAAGATTATTACGCAAAAGTAAACGTAATTACCACTCCATATTCTCAATATACCCCTTATAAAGCTCAATTAAAGTGTCACAATCCAATTCTTTCCTAAGATATCTGGATACAAAGTATTTTGGCAAGGTTTGTACTTTATATTTTTTGCCCAAATGCCATAACATCGACCATAATGCTTTATATATTTCAGAAGTATAATGCTCTGCTACCACTCGATGATTCTGCATAAAATCTACAATTGCAGACATATCATTATATGCTTCAAATTGTTTATCATAACGATTCTCAACATTCTCTTTTGAGTAGCATAATGTCTTCTTCAGAAAAGCGGTTTTACTATATTTACCACAATTCAGCCCTAAAGACATATTAGGTAGAAATATACCTTCATCTACTCCACCAATTTGCTCTAACAATGATCTAGATATCAAGCTAGTAGAATAGCCAAGGCGCCTTATATCAGGTATTTTATTTTCCAACAAAGCCTTGATTGGCGAATCAATCAACATTATCTCCCCAGTATCAAGAGGATGTGAGAATTTATTCCCATCCTCTGTCACTCTGCCATGTAAACCTCCTGCTACAGATGCCCCCATTACATCACAAGCATGAAGTAGCAAAGCTGTGGCATTTGGAACCAATATTTCATCACCATCAATAAAATGTATATATCTTCCGGTAGCAAGTTTTAAAGCCTGGTTCATAGAATATGCAGGGCCAAAAAATCTATCATTAGATATGATTGTAGTCTTTGGAAATGAACTAAACACATCCATAGCAACAGATTTTGTATTATCTGACGAATGATCATCAACAATGATATATTCTTTTCTAAATTCCCCATCCAAACCCTTCATTGAATCGGCAAGTAATGGGAGATTTTTCTCTTGGTTTTTTAGCAAAATAATATATGTTATGTTATTCACGGTTTTTCGCTTAACTAAATGGTTTTGGTACAATATATATATGAGCAAGATTACTTTTTATCAAGTTATGAATGGGGAAATGATCAAATCTTCATGCATAATTTTAGAAAAATGTCTTAAAAATAACTTTAAAACATTTGTTCTAATGGAAGATGAAGAAAAGAAAGAGCTTCTCAACAAGACATTATGGACATTTTCTCAAAAATCATTTATCCCACATGGCAGTGATGTAGATCCTATGCCAGAAAAACAGCCTATATATCTCTCTACAAAAGATGAATGCCCTATAAACGCTAATTTATTGATGCTCATAGGAAAATATAGGGTAGATATTGGATCATATGAACGCGTCATTATTATTATTGACGGAAGTTCTAAGCTTGATCTAAAGAACGCACAAGAAATGCGCGAATCTTTAAAAAACCTAGGTCATGATATAGAATATTACAAACAAAGCTCGAATGGTAGCTGGGAAATTGATGTGAATTAATATGATCGCATTACCTGCAACATTGCTGAAAATTTTACTATCAACAGCTTTGCTAACAGCACTGACACCTCTAATATTATACAAGCATAAGCGCTTCCTTGGGCATATTCTACTCTCTTCTATTACTGCATGTTTTATGGAATCGCTCAATATTGCGTATTTTTACATATATTCTGGTAGAGCGTCATGGAAATTAGCCTCTATAGGAGACATTAATATAGAGTTTGCACTTGAACCACTAGGCATTATACTCGTAAATCTACTTACAGGAATATGGGGCTTTGTAATGTTATGCAAGATAATATCTCAAAACATCTCTATCCGTTTTTTAACCTTGTTCGGGGTTTTTATCTTCTCCTCAATTGCTGCAGCTTTATCAAGGAATTTATTTACTATGTTTATATTCTACATAGCAATAAGTTACATCACTATAATTTTAGCGCAGGACAAATTCTTTAGGAATGTTTCTACATTATCTCTAAGCTTCAAGTTTATTGGCTCTGCCTTATCATTTCTATCTTTTATATTATTCATATACTATAGCAGTTACTCTACTGAATTTACACTAGGTGGAATATTACCAGACAATATAGATAGATTCTTACTCCAGATACTATTATTTGCAGCGTTTTTTGGCATAGGAAAAATTGTTATGTTTCAAACAAGCTTATTATTTAAATCCGAAACAATAGATGAGGATTCAATATTTCAATCTATTGTAATAATAAATATTGT
>CAZIGS010000108.1:0-4991 GCA_964538645.1 uncultured Rickettsiaceae bacterium | reverse complement strand
AGTCTTGGATTACCAAACTATAAAACCCCTCATAGCATAGAGTTATTAGAAGATGTACAGTTATTTATTGCGTATGATGTTGGTAGGTTTCGTAATTATGAAGAAAATCGAGAAGTATCAGGATCTATGTCTGGCGGAGCTGTAGGCATCAGAAATGTAGAGGGGATAATAAAATGTGATTTGACATTTTCTAAAGCATTCTCAGCAAAATATATAAAACGTACTCCAATGGAAATATATTTTAGCATTTCATTATCAGTATGAGGATATAAGCAGTATGATAATTTTGGTTAGAAAATTTACAAGCATATTACTGATCATTTGCTTTATGACTCAAAATGTTTTAGCAAGTAGCGTAGCAGTAATGCCAAATCCTGTTCCAATAGGAAATCATTTACCAGCTCATTATAAGGCTCCTTCTCAAAATACAGCAATAGTCCCAGCTGATACTAATATTGGAATGGATCGAGCTGCCAATGGAGTACCAGTAGTCAATATTAATGCTCCAAATGGTGCTGGAGTTTCGCATAATCAATTTCAAGATTTTAACGTAGGAGAGCGGGGCGTTATCTTAAATAATAGTAGATCAGAAGGTAGGTCAGAATTGGGTGGTATAGTGCTTGCTAATCCTAATATGGTACATACAAGTAGCGCTAATACTATTATTAATGAGGTAATTTCTAATAGAGCTTCCAGTATTAGGGGAGCTACCGAAATTTTTGGACAGCGTGCTGATTATATTTTAGCTAATCCCAATGGTATAAATGTTAATGGTGGAGAATTTATAAATATTGGTAGAGCGATACTTACTACTGGTATACCAGAGCTAAATGCATCCGGCGGATTAGAAAAAATACTTGTGGATAAAGGTACGATAAGTTTTTCTAAAGATCTTGATCTAATGGGCTTGGATTATTTTGATGTTATAAGTCGTGTAGCTAAAATCAATGCTAAACTGCATGTTCATAAAGAGCTTAAAGTTATAACTGGTAGAAATGAGTATAATGTTCGTACAAAAGAGGTAAATACACTTGCTTCAGATGGCTCTAAACCAAGTCTTGCCATTGATTCTTATAATTTAGGAGGATTATACGCTGGCAAGATCACTATAGTGAGTACAGAAGATGGAGTAGGTGTTCATTTAGGTGATATGGCAAGTAAAGTACAAGAAATAACTGTTACTAGTAATGGGGAGATAAAACATAAAAATTTAAAGTCAAATACTGATATAGACCTAAAAAGTAATGCTGGAGTTTTAATAGCTAGAGATTCAGAAGTTGGAGCAAGGGGATCTATAAAGTATGAAGCTGCTAAAGCTATGAATAATGATGGTGGTAAGATAAGCGCTTTAGGAAGTAATGGAGTAATAATTTCATCAGGTGAGATTTATAACACTGGTATCGTTTCAGCTAGAGATATATTGATAAATACTACAGGCAATTTAGATAATCTTGGGTTAATAAAATCAAAGTCCAAGCTAATAGCAAATATTGGTGCTAATATAACGAATCACAGTATTATAAGTGCTGAAGATGGTATTTTATCTATCAATACAGGTGGCAATTTACTTAATACTAAACATATTATTTCAAAATCTCAAAATCTTCATATGAATGTTGGTAGCAATCTTGAAAATCAAGGAACTATTTTAGCTAAATATAATTTGCACATTACCTCTTCTGGTCACATAAATAACTCTACAAATGCTGTTATTAATAGCAAGGAAGCCATGCTAGATATTACATCTAACTCTTACGTCACAAATAATGGGGCAATCCAATCTAGGTCAGCTCTTAATATAGATGCTTTTGGTAATGTGTATAATGGTCCAAATGATAAACAAAATGGTGACATAAGCAGTAGGGAAAGCAGAGTATCTATAAAATCTCAATCGGGTTCAGTAAATAATGATGGGAGGATTATATCTAAAGAAAATATCGTTCTGAAAACGCATAATTCTATAAATAATAATTTTAGTGGGGTGATTAATGGAGCTAGTATTGATCTTACATCAGGTAGAGATATAAATAATTCAGGAAAAATTATAGGAGAGAAAAGCGGGGTTATTATAAATTCCCAAAATGATATGATAAATAGTGGCGATATTATTGCGCAAACAGAACTAAACATCAAATCTTTAGGCAATATAAGCAATATTAATCAAGCTACATTTGCCAGCATAGGATCTAGCCTAGATATAAATTCTGAAACTGGATATATCATAAATACAGGTAGCCTAATTTCTGAAGGTTTAGTAGCAATAAAAGCCAAGGAGAATATAAGAAATGGAGGAGCAGTAGTAGCATCAAATGCCATTATCTTTAAAGCAGGAAGCAATATACTTAACGAAGGCAGTATAAGCTCTTCAAATTCTTCAGTAGTAATAAGTTCTGGTTCGGCAGTTAATAATATAGGAGGATTAATCCTAGCTAGAGACTTAGTACATATAAATTCTAAGGGCTTCGTACTAAATGAAAAAACCTCAAATAATAATGACAGTGGAGTTATTATCTCTAAACAAAATAAAGTTGAAATTATAACAGATACTAATATAGAAAATAATAATGGCACTATTTTCTCAGCTGAAAATTTAAAATTAAGTGCTAATAATATAAGCAATACTGGTGCAATTACCGCTTTAGGCAAAATAGAAATAAAAGCTAAGCATAATTTAACTAATGAAGGAACTATAAAATCAGAAAATAGGCTTCATATCAAATCCAAGGGAGATATGGTCAATAATGGGACTATAGAATCACCTGCTCCTATTTATATTGAATCTGCAAGAGGATTAATCAATGATGTGCAAGGCACTATAGAAAGTGGCTCAGTTCTGAATCTTACTATTGCTAAAGATATTGAGAATAAAGGCAATCTATTAGCACATGGTACAGATATTGCTATAGAAACCAAGCAAGATGTAATTAATACTGGGCGTATTGGTGGCGAATTTTCAAGTATAAAAAATATTACTGCTGTACCTACCGCAACTACTACGACAAATCCTGCTTCACATAAAGGAGGACATCTTGAAATTACTACAAAAGGTAATTTCATTAATTCTGGCATAGCGACTACTGCGATAGCAGAAAATATTTACATTAATGCTGGAGATATAAATAACAATAATGGTTTGATAACTGCTAAAAATAATTTAGAGCTGGGATATTTAGGAAATATTACAAATAATGCTGGAAAAATAAACACTCAGAATACACTCTTAATTGCTTCTAGCACTGGTTCTTTAGATAATACTGATGGTACGATAACAGCAAATGATACTGCAATAATAAATATCTCTGGAGATATAGGCAATAATTCGGGCCTGATAGAGGCTAAAGAAGCACTACAAATTACTTCATTTGATGGAACGCTTAATAACACAAGAGGCAGGATCAAATCTGGAGATACATCAAAGATCACAGTAAAAGGAGATATAATCAATAATTTTTCAGGTGTAGTAGAATCTATAGGAGACACAGTCATTATATCAAATTCTGGCCATATGCAGAATAATCAAGGGATTATATTATCTGGTGGAGAATTGCAAGTAAAAACAGCAGGAGAAATAGACAATAAAAAAGGGCATATAGAAAGTAAGAAATCTTTGAAAATTCTATCTCAAACTGGTGGCTTAGATAATACCAAAGGTGAAATAGTTGCTGGAGAAAATGCTAGTATGAAATTAGCAGGAGATGTTTTAAATGAAGATGGAGCTATCCAAGCTGAAGGTAAAACTGATATTACCTCAAGTGCTGGAGGTTTTCAAAATACTAAAGGTAAGTTAGTATCAGTCAAAGAATTAGAAGTAACAGTTAAAGGCAATATTGATAATGGCGCTTTGGGGCTAATTGAATCAGGTAACAATATGGTTTTGACCTCTATTACTGGGGCAGTTAATAATTCTAGCGATATATTATCTGGAGATGGTCTGAATATAAATTCTCCTCAAAAGGTACAAAATAACACACCAAATTCTAACATACAATCTATCCATAATTTAGTCATTAATTCTCCTTTAGGAGTAGAAAATGGAAATATAATATCATCTAAACATGGGGCAGTTACTATAGATGTATTAGGAGCTGGTAATATAGTAAACCATATTGGCGCGAGAATAGAATCTGGCCTAAAAATGTTTCTTAAGACAAATACTGGCTCTATAGATCAAAGAGGCTCGCTAGTCTCTAAAGGAGGATTAGAACTTAGGCAAAATAGTACATTTGATAATAAAGGTGTTATGTCAGTTGATGGAGGAGTTCTGGATGTTCAAATTGCAGGAAATTTCACCAATAGCAACAAAATATATTCTGGATATCAGTTTAATTTTAACTCTACAAATGGAGCTTTTGCTAATAACGGTACAATTACACTTAATGGACATTCAGCATCTATAACAGCTCCTAGTGGGATAATCAATAATGTGAATGGTTTTATTAATGGAGCTGTAGCTAATCTTCTACTTAGCTCTCCATCCAATAATATTCAAAATCTTGGCGAAATTAATATTACTGGCGGTATTAATACTAATTCCAGAGATTTTACTAATAGTGGATTTATAAGTGCTTCTCAGGGTGGCAGAATAGCTGCTGCAAATCAAATTAATAATAGTAACTACATAAATTTCTATGGTGGCAGTATGTCTCTAGATACTCCATATCTGTATAATAATGGAAACATAGCAGGCACTAATCTTAGCGTAAATAGTGCTACAATAAATAATACAAAAGCATTATTTGGTGAATCATCGGTAAATATTACAGCTGGAACTATGACTAATGGAGGCATAATTGTAGGTTCTGGAAATGTTACAGGAAGATTTACCGGCAGTCTTACAAATAATAACCTATTCTTGGCAAGACATGGAATTTTAGACCTTTCTAGCGATGGGCCTATAACAAATTCTGGGGTTTTAAATTCTGCAAACTCTCTCTCTATAACAGGATCAAATATCAATAATACTAATTCTATAGCAGCTAGAAATAATCTTA
>CAZIGS010000107.1:0-4994 GCA_964538645.1 uncultured Rickettsiaceae bacterium | reverse complement strand
ATCCTACTTGCTAATGGTCAGATTAAAAAAATGATTTCTTCTTATGTCGGAGAGAATAAGTTATTTGAACAGCAATATCTTAATGGCACTCTACAGCTAGAGCTTAATCCACAAGGCACTTTGGCAGAGCGTATTAGAGCCGGTGGAGCTGGTATTCCTGCGTTTTTTACTAGAACTGGAGTTGGCACAGTAGCGGCTGAAGGAAAAGAACTACGCGAATTTAATGGTGAAACATATGTTATGGAGAAGGCTTTACATGCAGATCTTGCAATAATAAAAGGCTGGAAAGCTGACAAATCTGGGAATATCATATACAATAAAACTGCCATGAACTTCAACCCTATAATGGCAACTGCTGCAAAAATCACCATATGTGAAGTAGAAGAAATTGTAGAAAATGGTGAGTTAGATTCAAACCATATACATACACCAAATATATATATAAAAAGGCTAGTCAAAGGCGCTACGTATGAAAAACGTATAGAAAAACTTACAACTAGGGAAAGATGATATGGCGTGGTCTAAAGAAGAAATGTGCAGAATTGCTGCAACTCGTGAAATTAAAAACGGATTTTATGTGAATTTGGGAATTGGCATTCCAACTGATGTACCTAACCATATCAAACCTGAGATTAAGGTAACGTTTCAAAGCGAAAATGGAATGCTAGGAATGGGCCCCTTCCCTTATCTTGGAGAGGAAAATCCTGACCTAATAAATGCAGGGAAACAAACTGTTACAGAATTTCCAGAAAGCAGTTATTTTGATAGCAGCGCTTCATTTGCCATGATCAGAGGCTCTCACATAGACCTAACAATTCTTGGAGCTTTGCAAGTCTCACAAACGGGGGATTTGGCGAATTGGACAGTACCAGGTAAAATGGTAAAAGGCATGGGTGGCGCAATGGATTTGGTGGCCAATGTGAAACGCGTTGTAATTATTATGGAGCATAATGCCAAAGATGGATCAGCAAAGCTGGTAGATACATGCACATTGCCCCTTACTGGTATTAAAGTTGTTCAATCTATTATAACTGATTTAGGCGTATTTGATATTACTGAACAGGGCGTAAAATTAGTACAAAAGCCTGATGATGTTTCTATTGAAGAAATACGCTCCAGAAGCAGCGCAAAGATTATTTCTTAACTAGATTACATCCCAAGCGCATCTTTTGGGTCAAAGCTGATATTAAATTCTTTCCAGATATCATAACGAGTTGGCGAAAGGTTTTTGAGCGGACTCGCTTCCCAGACTGCCCTTACAGCACTATCTCCTGCAGCTTTACATACCACATCGAATCCAGATGGACATGTAATCTCTAAAAGCTTTACTTGATTTACTGAGCCATCTGGCTTCAATGATATATATACTGTAATCAACATGTCACTGGCATTCTGTACACCTATTGGTACATTCCATTTATCCTGTATCTGATGTTTTATTGTATCTTGTTCACTTAAAGATAAAGGCTTATCTTCATTAAACTTACCTATTGCATCTTCAATAGCATCACTCTTCTCAGTTACAGCACGCTTTCTTGCTTTATCATCCTTACCCGCAGACTCCTTTTCTAAAGTTTTAAGCAAAGCGTCCATATCAGTCTTAGCAGCTGCTTTCTTTTTCTTTGGGACTTTTTTATCTGGCTCAATTTTCTTTGGCTTAGGCTTATTTTCCTTAGGTTTCTCTTCTTTTTTCTTCTCTTCTTTCTTGTCCTTTATAGGAATTGCTTCCTTTTTTTCTTCAGGAATTTTTTCTTCTTTCACTGGCTCTGGGTCTGTCTTTGCCTCTTCTGCTTTGCTTTTTACAACTTTTTTAGATTTTTCTTCTATTATTTCTTCTTCTTTTTGAACCTTCTGAGTTTTAATATTAGATATAGAATCTACTGGAACTATTTCAAATGTAACTATTTGCTCTACAGGCTCGCGTTTATGAAAAAAAGGCAGACCAAAGCTAAATAGTAGGAATGTAGCTAAATGCATCACAATTGAAATAGCTACATAAACCCAAAATGGCTGGTCTTCTTTATTTGTCATCATTTATATTTCACTGTCATTTCTCATTCTGATGCTTCACATTTGTAATAAGGGCTACTTTACTAAAACCAGCAGCATTAATCTCCCCTACTACCGATATAATTTTACCATAGGAAAGACTCTTATCTCCTCGAACAAAGATTCTAGTATCCATTTTAGCATGAGTTATAGCCTTTAGTTTATCAACAAGATTCTTTTCCTCTATCTTAGTATCCATAATATATATAGAACCATTTTTATCTATTGATACAGCAAGTGGCTCATCGTGACCTTTCATAGGAGCAGACCTTGTGTCAGGCAAATCTACATTAATACCCGATATCATCATAGGAGCAGTAATCATAAAAATAACTAGCAGAACCAGCATTACATCGACTAATGGAGTAACATTTATTTCGCTCATTAGCTGCTTTTTGTTGCGACGCGAAGAAGTAGGGGAATTACTAATACCCATCATAATTTTTCCTCATCAATAGCTCTAGATAGGAGCGTATGTAGTTCGTAGCTGAAATCCTCTAGCCTATTGCTAATACTATTTGCTTGAGCAGCTAGTAAATTATATGCAACCATAGCAGGAATAGCAGCTAAGAGTCCTATTGCAGTAGCGAGTAGAGCTTCGGCAATACCAGGAGCTACAACAGCAAGACTTGTATTATTTGAACCAGCTATAGATTGAAAACTATGCATAATCCCACATACTGTACCAAATACCCCTACGAAAGTCGCAGATGATCCAACAGTTGCCAAAAATCCAAGATGTTTTTCCAATTTTTCATTTTCACGATTGCGTACCAGATACATTGCTTGACCAATACGTTCTTTTAGCCCTACTTTAATACTAGCTTCTCTTGCTTTTTGTGAATCATGTCGTTTGCATTCACTCATCGCAGCTACAAAAATTGAAGCCATCGGGCTATCTATAGATTGCTTCACACGCTCATATAAAGCGTCAAGAACTTGCCCTGACCAAAAGAGATTCTCAAAAGCTGTGATTTTTTCACGGATAAACCTATATTTATAATATTTACTTACGATAATAGCCCATGATATGACAGACGCTGCAACTAATATCAGCATAACAATTTGACCTATAATATCTGCTGAAGCTATCATATCCCAAAAAGATAATTTTGGAGTTGTTACTATTATTTCAGGTGTTTCCATTTTAGTTTCCTTAGTTATTGTTATTCTATTAGTAACACTCATTTAGAGTGTGGGACCTCTCGCAATGACTGGTTATTTAAAATTTATCCTAATAAATTCTATGATCTCTTCAGGCTCTGCTGATCTATCAAAATGTTTTATATAATTACCTTTTTTATCCATCAAATATATGAATGAAGTATGATTTACTAAATAATCATTATGACCTTTATCACTACCTTCAGCAATTTCATAATATACCTTGAACAAATCTGCTACTTTTTTCACCTGCTCCTCTGTACCTGTAAGAGCTATAAATTTATTATGGAAATTTGTCAAATATAGTTTTAGCAATTCTGCAGTATCACGGGACGGATCAATAGTAACAAAAACAGGAGTTACGTCTATCTGATATTTGTCCAATGTCTCCATAACATTACTCATTTTCTGCAAGGAAGTTGGACAAATATCTGGGCAATATGTAAACCCAAAATATATTAAAGCAGGTTTGCCAAGAAGATATTCGCTTTTAAATTCCTTTCCATCTTGATCTATCAAAACAAACTCACCACCAATATCAGCATATTTTTTTGCTTGCTCCTGATGTTGCTCTTCTGATCTAATTGATCCTCGTGAAGCAGGTTTTTTTGTACTTGGACTTAGCATTAAAAAATACAAAGCCACAACAACTACCACAAAAGCTATTATAATTAGTATTTTGGTAAAATTATTCGAGTCTTTTTGGTTATTATTTTCGTCCATTCTGTTTTTCTCCTTTGTTACTGTCATTGCGAGCGAATGACGCTTACACTCTTTCTTTCAAAAACTTTGCCATTTCTATTGCAGCATAAGTGAAAATAGCAGTAGCACCGGATCTTCTCAAGGCAATCAAAGATTCCATCATAGTATTTTCCCAATTTAAAAAACCATGTTGTGCTCCGAACTTCATCATTGCATATTCTCCGCTAACTTGATAGGCAATAATTGGCAGATTTACATAATTCGAAACATTATTTATTACATCCAAATAAAACATAGCGGGCTTAATAATAAGCATATCCGCTCCTTCTGCAACATCCTGCTCAACCTCTCTAAAAGCCTGCTTATATCCTACTCTATAATCCGCTTGATAAGTTGCTTTAGATAAATACTTCGCTCCAATAGTTGGAACGGATTTTACTGCATCTCTAAATGGCCCGTAAAGATTTGTATTATATTTCATCGAATATGATGCAATACTAACATTATGATAACCTTCGAGATCTAGAGACTCTCTTATAGCGCCAATCCTTCCGTCCATCATATCTGAGGGTGCTAGAATATCTGCTCCAGCTTTAGCTAGTGCAAGACTCTGTTTTTGTAACGCTTCAACTGTAAGCTCATTATGCACATCCCCATCTCTAACTATTCCATCATGCCTATTAAGAGTATAAGGATCTAACGCAACATCACATAATACACCTATATCAATATTAGCAGCTTTAATTGCTTTCACAGCTCTACAAATAAGGTTATCTTCTTTAAAAGCTTCTGAGCCTTCATCATCTTTTAGAGAACTATCTATTACAGGAAATAAAGCAATAAGTCTAATACCAAGCTCTGCTGCCTCTTTAGTTTTTTCTACTAGCAAATCAATGGACAACCGTGCAACCCCGGGCATAGTTTCGACTTCTTCCCTCTTGTTTTTACCCTCAATTACAAAAAACGGCTGAATTAAATGCTGAGGTAAAACAATTGTTTCAGAAAGAAAATCTCTCATCCATTGCGTATTTCTAGCACGTCTTAGTCTCACCTGTGGATACATCTCATTCTCGCTTTAC
>CAZIGS010000106.1:0-4995 GCA_964538645.1 uncultured Rickettsiaceae bacterium | reverse complement strand
GCCCAAGTCATGAACTAGTCATGGCAAAATCACAAGAAGGAAATCTACGTCACGAAATTCTTATGCGCGGCATCGCATCTTTAAGCGACAGAGAAGCATTTATCATAAAGGAACGTAAGCTTAAAGAAGACCCAGCGACTCTTGAAGATTTGAGTCAACATTTCGGGATTTCAAAGGAACGCGTACGTCAGATAGAATCCAGGGCATTTGAAAAACTGCAGGAATACGTTACTGCAGGAGTCTAATTCGTTGCCAGAAACGTCTTTAAAGCATTTACACCATTGTATAAATGCGACTTCAGTGTAATATAGCCACACCGTTCGCATAAGACAACACCTCCCCTGCAATCAGCTATTGCACGTAAAACTTCCTTTGTTATAATGCTTTATAGGTCAGGACCAATATTTATAGGTAATACCTCTAATTTCATAGTAGTTTGGGTGAGATTTAGGTAACAACTTAAAATAGGAGCTGGCAATTTTGTCAATCTTACATCAATAAATAGGTTATTTTATGAATAAAGCAGAATTTGTAACTTTCATTTCAGAAGTTGGTAGTTGTTCTAAAGCTGATGCTACACGCGCATTAGATATGATAACAGAATCAATAACAAAAGCATTAGGTAAAGGTCAAGAAGTTAGTCTAGTTGGTTTTGGTTCTTTCTATGTACAGCGTCGTGCTGCTCGTGAAGGTCGCAATCCAAAAACTGGCGCTAAAATGCATATTGCAGCTTATAAGCAACCAGCATTTAGAGCAGGTAAAAAACTTAAAGAAGCTTGTAACTAATAATTTGAGTATTTGTAATCCCGGACTTGATCCGGGATCAATAATATAAAAAGCCGTTTGTACGGCTTTTTTTGTTTTTAGATGGAGTGTCATCCTAGCAGAAGCTTGAACACACAGTTATCGTCATTGCGAGCGTACGCGAAGCAATCCATAACATATGCGCAATAGGATTTACGAAGGATTGCCGCGTCGACCGAATGTCTCCTTACAATGACGGTAAAAGGCGCCCAGAGTAGAACTTATAACAAGTTGCAATCTATAAAATAGTAGGCGCGAGGAGTGAAGCCTATAAATTAGTAGGTGAACGACGAGCAACAAACTAGTTTATGATTGCAACTTGGTATTACGTTGAAATTTTTATAATTTCTATCTCTAGCTTTACATCTTTACCATCTAAAGAGACATTTTCTACATTGCCTTCATTATTATTACTAGCAGCTATCGCGTTCTCAATATCCTGAATCATATCTTTTTTTAACTCCACTGGAGCCTGTATACTCACATTACCCAATGGTGCCTTGATAGATAGGTTGCGTTCAGCTTTAGCTTTTCTAACAAGTTCTATAGTTTCAATCATATAATTGCCGTGTTGTATAAGATCCTTACTATAAGGAAAGATATTATAATCGGGCCACATTTGCTTGGAATGAATTGAGTTTTTAGCTCCATAAATTGCATGAAAAAGCTCTTCTGTAATATGAGGTATAATTGGAGCAAAAAGCTGTAGTAAATTTCTTAAAACCCAATATAAGGTCAGTATAGCGCTAGTCTGCCCTTTATTATCTAGGCCATTTTCGTTATAGCTCCGTACTTTCACTATCTCCAAATAATTATCGCAGAAATCTTTCCAAAAAAATTCCTCTATAGTTTCCATTGCTATAGCATATTCAAAATTCTTAAGGTTTTTTGTGGATAACTCTATGACTTCATGCAGCCTCGATATTATCCATAAATCTGTAGAATGTGAGATTCTTTTATCAGCAACGCTGCTTCCATAATCGCTTATTTTATCAAAATGAATCGAGGCAAATTTTGCTGCATTCCATAATTTATTTATAAGGCGCTTTCCGTCTTTGATAATATCTTCTGAATAAGCAGTATCTGCTCCTAGCCTTGAAGTAGAAGCCCAATACCTCACAACGTCAGAACCATATTGCTCTAATAGACCAGTAGGCTCTATGATATTACCCTTGGATTTTGACATTTTGGTTTTGTCTTCTGACAGGCACCAACCGCTTATCATGATATTTTTCCAAGGCTGAGAATTTTCATGTAGATGGGCTTTAAGCACAGTATAAAAAGCCCATGTTCTAATTATTTCATGAGCTTGTGGCCTTAAATCAGCTGGGAATAATTTCTTGTGTCGCTCTATATCTACAGCAAATTTTTCAGAGATTCCATGGCTGCTAAGTTGAGGCGATACTGAGCTAGTAGCCCATGTATCCATCACATCCATATCAGGTATTACTTCATCTTTAGAATAGCCTTTTGGCAGATCTTTTAGCGGATCTACTGGAAGCTGTTCTTTGCTTGCAAAAATAGGCTTTCCTTTCTCTCCAGGGCGGTTTGAATACCATACTGGAAATGGTACACCAAAAAATCTTTGTCTACTAATACACCAATCCCATGCGATAGAGTTGATCCAATTATCCAAACGCTGTTTCATATATTTTGGATACCAATCAATCTCCCCCGAGCATTTGAGTAGATCATCCTTATATTCAACAGTTTTAACAAACCATTGTGGAGCTGTTATAATCTCTAGCGGCGCACCAGATCTTTCTGCGCATTTCACATTTTGCGTAATGGGATCCTGCTTTATAAGAAGATTATTTTCCTTCAAAATCTCTATAATTTTGGTACGTGCATCAGATGCTTTAAGTGATTTTATCTCATCTAAAAAATTCTTAGCAGAAGCTTTATCTAAGCAATTATCATCAAATTCTATTTCAGCAATCTTACCATATTTATTGATCAAAGTTTTTAGCGGCAATTTATGAGTTTTCCACCATAATACATCTGTCATATCACCGAATGTACAACACATAACAAGACCCGTGCCTTTTTCCATATTCACATTCACGGTATCAGGCAGAAGCGGTATACGCACATTAAACAAAGGTGATATAGCATATTGACCGGCAAGATGCTTATAACGAGAATCTTCAGGATTATAAAATACCGCAACGCAAGCAGGTAGCATTTCTGGACGCGTTGTTGCAATATGAATCTTTTCCCCAGAATCTGTTTTAAAAATAATCTCATTCATGAATGAGGAAAATTCCCTATCTTCAACATCAGCTTGAGCCAAGGCTGTCTGATCCACTGGGTCCCATAAGATCGGTTGCTCTTCACGATATATTTTATCTTTTTCTACTAAATCAAGAAATGACATTTGAGAAATAGTACGCGAAACGGGGCTAATAGTCTGGTATTCCTGAGACCAGTCTACAGACAAGGCTATGTTATTAAAAAGATCCCGAAACTTTTCTTCCTCAGAAACAACAACTTCCTGGCATATTTTGATAAATTCACCACGGTCTAATTGGTTTGCTTTAACCTTGCGCTGCTTTTCTACAAGCCTTTCTGTAGGAAGCCCGTTATCATCAAATCCTATTGGGTAGAATATATTTTTACCAATCATACGCTGAAAACGCACTATAAAATCAGCTTGAGTATAGCTGAAAATATGTCCCATATGGAGCTGACCTGAAACTGTGGGAGGAGGTGTATCTACAACAAAAGTCTCTTCTCTTGTGGCGTTTTTATCCCACGCATAGACTTTAGACTCTTGCCAGGATTTTTGCCATTTTTTCTCAACATCTTTGAAATTATAATGTTTTGCTAATTCTGTGGTCATCATAATACCTTTATCGTCATCCTGCTACTACTAAAGTCCCGATCCTCAGCCTTAGCACGAGGACGAATATAATAAATAATCTCAATATCTGATAGCTGGTGAATATACATTTAATGGGTCCTCCGGTCAAGCATGAGGATCCGGACTTTAGTAATCATAGGAACCAAAGCATTACATTCCAAATAAAATTGCAAATTTTTGCCATATATCTTTTGATGTAAGCGCTACAACAACTTCTATAGCAATAAGAACTATAATGATGATCTCCAGTCTTGTAGAATGACGATGTGCTAACTCATTCGACAATACACCATATAGGTCATTTATCAGATCTAACCTGTGATTCATAATAGTTTGTCTAAGCTGTATATCTTGAAATTCTACAGTCATCAAATAAAGCGGTTCATAGCTTGGACGGCGCCAGAAAAATTCTGGGACATCCAAAATATCACTATGCATATTTATAGAATAGCGCTCGTTAAATAGCACTCCAATCTGTTTTGATATCTCTGTTTTGGACAAAGATACGCTACCTCTGGCTGCCAATTCTTTTTGCAGTGGAGCAGTTTTTTCGATAAGTTTTGTTACTGAGGCCTCAAGTATATTCAGCTTTACAGATTGTGCTAATGCATGAGATATAGACAGCTTCACGAAAGTAAGTTTATTTCCAAGAATAATCTCATTTTTTTCTTCATCTATAAATGTCTTTTCTCCATCCAAATCATAATGATAATAGATTAGGTCATTAGATATTTCTTCTACTCTATCTATTTCAAAAGATTCTAGCTCCTCTACTACTATCTTTTCTTCTGATTCTTCTGCGCCCCAAATTGTTAGACATCCAAAAGGAAAATAAAAAATATCAACTACCGGCTTAGATTTACCATATTCCTTTTGAACATGAACAACATCATCGAAATATTTAGGCTCTAGACCTTTGTTCACTAGCATTTCTACAAGCTCTTTCATTTTGAATGAACCAGCTGTGCAATAAGAAGTACATCTCATATAATAACAATTTTAATTACTCAAAAAGCATTATGGATGGAAATGGTTAAAATGTCAAACAGAGCCATCATTATGAGGGGACCCTTAAGACTAGACACGACAATCCAGACTTATTTATCCAGTTTCCTTAATGCAAAACCAAAATATACACCATCATCTAATTTAACCTGAGCTTGATGTAAGAAAACTATAAAAGCTGATTGTTATAGGCTTTAGCCTCATCCGTCATCCTCGGGCGTAGACCCGAGGACCCATTTATGCATTATGGATCCTAGTGTCAAGCACTAGGATGAGGTTTGTAAGCAGTTTCATGCTATTTCTTACATCAAGCTCAGGTTAAT
>CAZIGS010000105.1:0-5034 GCA_964538645.1 uncultured Rickettsiaceae bacterium | reverse complement strand
GAATAATTTTAGCGGTTAGGCATATGTTGCTAAGCAGTGCAAAAATTGTAAGTAACAGAAATAGATCTCTTTGCTTTGACAGTTTTTCAAGATTTTGAAATAATATTTTTTTATACATTACAAAAATTTCCTTTCACAAGATTTGGGAAAATATTTAGCAGAGGTGATTTTTACTGTAGGTAAATTCCAATAACACCATCTTTGAATAGCTCCTTTATGCCAATATTTAGAAATATTATCCCCAATAGCATATCCAATGGCTCCAGACATAATTCCAAATAACATCCCATATTGCGCCCATATAAGTATCAATAATACGAGTCCAAATATAAGTCCTATAAACTTAAACCCGTAATATCTGAGCTCTTTGTCAATGCAGCGATTTATTGATATCAAAAACATATGATTATTTAGGCGAAATTGCTGAGATTGATCATAACTATCTTCACGTTAAAGCCAGCTTTAACGCCCAGTAGGGTTAAACCCGCTACTACTGAGCCAATCCCAAACCCCATGGCTCTCGTGCGCAAATCTCCGGCTGCAACTACAGCGCCTCCGACACCAGCCGCAAAGATCCCCGTGCCATACCAATTATCTATAAAGGTTATAATTGGATTAAACATAGCTTTGCCTGCAGCCGTTACATCAAATGCAGCGCTTGCAAAAGCTTGCTGTGGGACGAAAATAGCTGTTATAAATACTAGAGATATTTTGACAAAAGTAGTTTTGAAAAAATATATAGATATTGGTGAAAAAAATTGCCTTTCCCTATTGCAGGGCTTTAAATTATCTGATATGTTCATATACATCCTTTTTGGTTGTTACTAAATTGCGATTTGCTTAATACCAGCGAAAACTCTGAGACATTGATTGGGGGTTGTCGCTGGTTTTTTTATTTCTAATTATTCGTACTAAATCATAACTGTCCTGAAATATTAAATTTCTTACACGCAATTTCTACCTAAGGTGAGGTGCGTGTGGTTAAGTTTTCTATATTGGTCATATATTATTGTCAATAAAAATTATTAAATACCCAAATCTCGGTTTAAATCGCGACAACCTATTGCAATTATGCAACGATTTATACTATCTTGGGAATAATAATTATAAATTATAAAATGCCTAGAGATACGAAGTAGGTCAAATTACTCAAATGTTACAAACAAAGTAATTCTTGAGGAATGCGGATTAAATTATTTTTCTATTTATTTTTTTTCAACAACTAGTATTCTGATTAGATATTAATTGAACAGGAATATTTAGTTGAGACCGTCCAAAAGAAAAAACAATGAAATAAGAGAAATAAAAATAGAGCTTAATCCCTTTATCAATAACCGCAATTCATGCTTAATTCAAATTGGTAATACACATGTTATATGTAGTGCTACTATAGAAGAATCTTTGCCTCCATTTTTGCGGAACAAAGGGCAGGGTGGTTGGGTTACTGCGGAATATGGGATGCTTCCCTCTTCTACTAATCAGCGGATCAAGCGTGAAATATCTCAAGGCAAGCCTAATGGTAGAGTCCAGGAAATACAAAGACTTATTGGTAGATCCCTTCGTTCTGTGGTGGATTTTATGAAGCTTGGCGAGAGGCAAATAATCATAGATTGCGATGTAATAAATGCTGATGGAGGTACCAGAACCGCTTCTATAACTGGTGGTTATGTTGCTCTTCATTTAGCCATGAGAGAATTGATGGAAAGAAAATTAATACGGGTTAACCCACTAAAAAGCCAAATAGCTGCAATTTCAGCTGGTATTTATAAGGGTGAGGCAGTCCTGGATCTGGATTATGCTGAAGATAGTGAGGCTGAGGTAGATGGTAATTTTATTTTCACTTCGAATGGTGGAATAGTAGAGGTGCAAACTTCTGCTGAATCAGAACCATGTAGTGAGACATTATTTAACGAAATGCTATCTATTGCAAGTGCGTCGATGACAAAATTATTTGCGCATCAAAATAAAGTGCTATTATAAAATTCAAATTCGGACAAAAGGTAAGAATGACAGATAAAAATGCAGAGTTAGAAGACTTAGTTTCAACGTCTAATACTACTAAAAGGCCAACAGTTCAATCTCTTGAAGATATTTTATATAAACCAATACCTGTTTTAGATAAGGGTTTTGTGAGGGTGATGGACTATATGGGGGATGATAGTTCAATAGTTCAAGCTGCTAGGGTATCATATGGTAGAGGTACCAAAAAATCTTTACAAGATCAAGGGCTCATCAATTATTTGATGCGTCATAGACACACCACTCCATTTGAGATGTGCGATATAAAATTCCACATTAAATTGCCAATATTTGTTGCAAGACAATGGATCAGGCATCGTACTGCCAGTGTGAATGAATATTCTGCGCGTTACTCAATTTTAGCTAATGAATTTTATATCCCAGAGCGCAAGCATTTATCTCCTCAATCTAAGACTAATAGGCAAGGTAGAGAGATTGATTCTGTTCCTGAAGATGTTGCCGATAAAGTATTGTCGATACTCAAAGACGATGCTACAAGATGCTATAGTCACTATATTGAGATGATGAATGAAGATGAGGAGGGGAATGTTATAGACGAAAATACTATAGGTTTAGCAAGAGAATTAGCTCGTATGAATATCACTCTAAATTATTATACAGAATGGTATTGGAAGATAAATCTACATAATTTGTTTCATTTCTTGGCTTTAAGGGCTGATTCTCATGCTCAATATGAAATTAGAATATATGCAGAAAAAATGCTAGAAATGGTAAAAGCCTGGGTTCCTTTTGCATATAATGCTTTTGAAGAATATAGAATGGGAGCTTCTAATTTTTCTCGTACTGAAATCGCAGTCCTTAAGGATATGCTAAGCGGGAAAAAAGTAACGGAAGAAGATAGCGGGCTTACGAAACGTGAGTGGAAAGAATTTTCTGAAAAACTTAATTTGGGCAGTTAATATATGAAGCTATTATACGTACTGTTTGTTGGTATTGTTTTATTTGTTCTTATGTTTTTTCTTAGCGACCGGTTTGGTTCTGATGATAGCAAATTACAGAGCTGGGCAGTAAATCAAATAGATCAGCAACTAAGTGTTTTCAGTGGTGCGAGATTTAAAGAATCAGATATTGATGATATATATAAAACACTCTCATCCATCCAAAGGAATACTCTATTAAGATTTCAGATAATAGACGGGGTCTTATATTGCAACCATAGTACTTTAGATAAAAACAACACTGACGTTATAGCTGCTTATAATATATTCTACAGATTCTTCAATAACATGATAAGAAATTATGGGTTTAACAAGAATGTAGAGTTTGTAGTGGTAGTTAGTGACAGGCTAGAAACCCCATCTGGCTATAATGCAAAAGCTCCAATAATTGTGCCTGTGAATAATGTTTATGATGATTTTAGGCGCTATACTGTTGTAGCTCCAGATCATTATACTATTTCCGAATGGCCTAGACTTTATAATGATATATTAAGTGCAAATACAAAATATCCTTGGAACAGAAAAATAGAAAAAGCCTTTTGGAGGGGGAGTAGCACTGGTGGTGTTTATACTAGAGAAAACTGGGAAGATTTTCCAAGAGTGAAATTAGTGCAATTATCACTCGAGAATCCAAAGTTGATGGATGCTAAATTTACTGCTCTACCTCAACATGACGATATGGAGAAATGATAGCTGAAAAATACCCTATAGCCATTTCTGTTTCTCAATCAGATCATGTTAAATATAAAATGCAAATATCCGTAGACGGCAATGCTACGAGTCTTTCTGGGTATTTGTGGAGATTGCTTTCCAGTTCCCTTGTCTTGAAACAAAAATCCAACCTAATGCAATGGTTCTATCCTATATTAAGAGAAGGTGAGCATTATATTTCGATAGAAAATGACATGTCTGATTTGTTAGATAAAGTTAAATGGGCCCTTAACAACGATGAGGCGGCAAAAAAAATTGCTTTAGCCGGAAGCGATCTTATAGCAAAGGAAATTACCCCTGATCATTTGTATTTTTATTGGAAGCATTTACTCGAGGAATGTTATAAGTTACAGGATTTTACACTTAAAACTCCTAGTTTGGAAAAAGCGCAGCATATTGACTAAATCCTTCTAACTACAAAGCTTATTTATCTGATTTTTTAACATTTTTAATATCTGTAATAGGCATAAAAAAGCTTTTCTCAATATTTTTCAAAAATAGTGATTGACATACCACCAGAATTTATATATAACCTATCCCACTATACCTTGAAACGTCTATTTCTAGGTAGCTGTTTTACAAGTTGATAAAGTTAAAAACAAATTTACAACATCGCGTGTGTTATCATTATGGTTATATGTCTTTTCGAGATAACCATAGTAAACATGATAATATATCGATGAGTAGATACTGAAAATATATCTGATATATTTCGAAATAAAAATTTCGAGATGTTGAAGGCTAGCAATTATAGATTTGTTGTATACTAGTAGCGTAAGCGCCGAAAAACGTAACATTACTTAATAGGTACGTGCTGTAGGATGCAAAGTGCGACAAAGTAGACGATAAATATAAAATTGATAGAGATTGTGTGCAAAATTAGTTCTGCATACAGCAAAGTTTGATCTCAAAATAAAGTAAATAAGTAAGAGCATTTGATGGATGCCTTGGCATTAGAAGGCGATGAAAGACGTGATACGCTGCGATAAGCTTCGGGGAGTTGCGAATAAACCTTGATCCGAAGATTTCTGAATGGGGAAACCCACCTGCTTGCAGGTATCGCATAGTGAATAAATAGCTATGCGAAGCGAACCCAGCCAACTGAAATATCTCAGTAGCTGGAGGAAAGGACATCAACCGAGACTCCGCTAGTAGTGACGAGCGAACGCGGACCAGGCCAGTGGCTTTAGAGTAATAATTAGAACAACATGGAAAGGTTGGCAATAAAGGGTGATAGCCCCGTATGAGTAAAAAGCTTTAGAGTCCTTGAGTAAGGCGGGACACGTGAAATCCTGTTTGAACATGGGGGGACCACCCTCCAAGCCTAAGTACTCTCTAATGACCG
>CAZIGS010000104.1:0-5061 GCA_964538645.1 uncultured Rickettsiaceae bacterium | reverse complement strand
GCACGGATGGTACAAAATATATCAAATCAAACCAAAATCGCTATGGCATCAGTTGCTATAGGACTTGCCACAGGCATCGCATCTGGAGACCCTACGATGCTTGTAGCTGGTAGCCTTGCTGGCGTCGATATGGCTGAGAAATCTATACTAAAATATTCTCGCACCTATGAATCTTCTGCTGACCAAGCAGCTTTCAAATTGCTCGAAAATTCAGGTAACAGTGCTATTGGACTAATAAAATTATTGCAATATTTTCAGTTAGAACATCGCGGAACAAACTTAAATAAGTATTTACTTACCCATCCTATTTTTACTGAAAGATTAGATGCTACATCAGCGTTTCTAAAAAATTCACAATATAAAACCTCTACCTCAAGCTCAAGTCTTCAGAAACGTTTTGAAAGAGCTTCATATAAATTATTTGCATTTACCCACCCGAAACCAGCCCTTGCTCTCCAAAAAATCTCTCTTATAAAAAATCCAGAATGGGCTTTATATACAGAGGCTATTTGCTATCTTAGGATGAGCGACTATCCACATTCTATAGCAGCTATTGATAAGCTTCTTATCATGAATCCTAATGATCCATATTATAACGAGCTGAAAGGGCAGATTTTATTTGAATTTGGAAAAAAGGATGCAATAAACTATTTTGAAAAAGCTGTAACTATAGTTCCAAATGACGCTTTAATGAAAATGAATGTAGCCATTATAGCCTGGAATATTTATAGGAATAACCCAGAGCGTCTTGCTAAATATATTGATTATATAAAATCTATGCATAGGCAAGAACCTGACTCCATCACACCCTATTATTATCTCTCATTATATTATGGAGCAATGCATAACGAGCCATTAAGCAAAATCAATTTGGCAATTTATTATGATAGACAGAACGATCCAAGAGCTAAGATATTAGCTAGAAAAGCTTTGGAAGGTCTGAAACCAGAATCACCTGAATGGTACTGGGCGAAGGATATTATCGAGAGAGAGCTGGAATAGCCCGTGTCATTACGAGGAGAGACGTATACTCGACGCGGCAATCCATTCTTGTGTCATCTTAGCGTTTTTTAGCCGTCATACTCGGGCGAAGACCCGAGGACCCATTTACACTGGCATGGATCCAGCTTTCGCTGGGATTACACTACTATATTGCTTCACATACGCTCGCAATGACGAAAATACCTCACTGTTATTGCACAAAATGATCGGATGGCATTTTTATCACATCGCACCAGAGACTATTATAGCGCTAATGAGTTTATTAATGCGTTTACTATTATTTAATGATAAGATTAGGGTTACATTAACTAATTTAATATGAGGAATATTATGCCAGAAAAAGATCTTTACAGAGCTGCAAACAGAACTACAACAAGTGATAAAATCGATAGAGAAGATATATCTAAGGCTGCTTCAAAAGCACATGCGATAAAGCATAATACAAAACATTTAGAAAATAACAAACCTGAATTAGATGATGATTTAATGCAAGCCATTTTACCATCATCCACAAAAAAGGGGCCTGTTAGGGTTGAAATGACCCCAGAACGTAAGGCAACTTTTGCAGATAAAGTTACGATGGCTAAACTAAGCAAAGAAAAAACTAGCAATGTGGTTAAAAAACTCTTTTAGTAAAAAAAGTTTTATAACATAAAACCTATATCTGCAAAAGATATAGGTTTTTTTGTTTGTTTTTGTGTAATTCGAGGTAGGTACCAAATTTCGGAGTCATCCCGTAGGTACGTAGGGATCCAGAACCAATACTATTGGATCCCCGTTTTCACGTGGATGACTCCGAGGTAAGCGTCATTGCGAGGAAGGTCGCTAGACCTGACGCGGCAATCCACTCTTCGCAAAGTCATATACATAGGTACCAGTAGCATTTGTTATGGATTGCGCCACGTCGAAGCCTAAAGACCCTCCTCGCAATAACGCTTACTTAGCACATGTCAAAGGCGTATATAGCACATCCTTCCAAACAGCTTCCCAGCCTTTGTCATGGCTAACATCTGAGTAAATCTTATGCTTCACACATGGAGAATTTGCAGCTCTTACGTATGCATCAGCAATAGAAGGTCTTACAATAACATCCTTTCCACCGGAAATATGTAGCTGAGGAATATTCCGTAATCTATATGCCACATCTATAGGATTAAGAGAACCAATCATTGGCTTAGTGCCATGCTGTTCATTAAATAATCTATGATCTAGTAAAGCGCCAAGGGTCAGAATAGTACGCACTTTTTTATTACGATCCGCTATTAAGACTGCTATACCACCACCACCAGAATAACCTACTAAATCAACTGGCTGCCCCTTAGAGATAGACTGAATCGCCTCATTCATACCATCTACTACTTCAGGTGCCAAACGTTTCTTAGTCCAATATACATTGTCGCAATGTTCCATCGCACCAGCTTCTAAATATTGACATGGTCTTGCTAAATATACAATATTTGAACGATAATCCAAACCAGCTAAATGAAGCATAGTAGAATGTTTCGGCGTAGGATCTTCTGAAATTGTATATTTATTTTTAAATGCAAAACCATCACCTTCTATGTAAAAAACAAATGGAAGATTTGGATTTGTAATTTTTTGATAGCTTCGAAGCCAAAACTGCCCAGCTTTAACTATTTGTGAATCAAACCCATTTTTAGCCGATACAGCATCCGCTACTTTTTGCCTTGTACTATGACTTGAACAAGCAGTCAAAAGGAATATAATGCATAGAATGGGTATAAGAAAAGTAGTCATCCTCGGGCTTGACCCGAGGATCCATAAATTATTAATGGGTCCTCGGGTCAAGCCCGAGGATGACGACTGGTAATTTTTAAAAGACGGCTGGTAATTTTTAAAAAGGTATCTCATCATCTAACTCATTATGTTCAAAATTAGCATTCTTATTTCCCTCAGAACCACTAGCACGTGAGCCAGATCCTTCTTTGCTATCAAGTAAAATTAATGTCGAGCTATAATTTTGTAACACTACCTCAGTAGTATATTTCTCCGCTCCACTACTATCAGTCCATTTCCTAGTCTGCAGACCACCCTCTATATATAATTTAGATCCTTTCTGCACATAATTTTTAATAACACCAACAAGCCCTTCGTTAAAAACGACTATTCTATGCCATTCAGTTCGTTCTTTTCTCTCCCCAGTAGCCTTGTCTTTCCATGTATCACTGGTAGCCAAGCTAAAAGAAGCGATCTCCTTACCGTCGTTAGTAGTGCGAATTTCCGGATCTTTTCCAAGATTTCCTATAAGGGTTACTTTATTTAAACTTCCAGCCATCCTTACCTCTCAAATAAAATGTATTGCAATGATAGGTCAAAAACTTCTATAATGCTAGAAGTTTTTACAAGAATATTCATTCCCTGGGTTACATGCAAGAATATATTGAAGTCATCGGCGCACGCGAACATAATTTAAAAAACATTAGAGTGAAAATTCCACATAGGAAGCTAATAGTAATTACTGGACTTAGTGGATCAGGGAAGTCATCCCTAGCCTTTGATACTATATACGCTGAAGGACAAAGACGCTATGTAGAAAGCCTTTCATCATATGCACGTCAATTCCTACAACATAACGACAAGCCAGATGTGGACTCCATTACAGGTCTTTCTCCAGCTATTGCAATAGATCAGAAAACCACCTCCAGAAACCCGCGCTCAACTGTTGGAACAATTACTGAAATATATGATTACCTGAGGCTTTTATTTGCAAGAGTTGGTATACCTTACTCTCCAGCTACTGGCCTTCCAATATTAAGCCAGACAGTCACGGAAATGGTAGATAGTGTAAAATCTCTACCGAAAGATACAAAAATCTACATTCTTGCACCGATAGCAAGAGGCGATAAAGGAGAATTCCGTAAGGAATTTGCTGATCTAAAAAAGCAAGGCTATGAAAGAGTAATCATCGAAGGTAAATTATACGAAATAGACGACATTCCTGCTTTAGAAAAAAATAAAAAACATAATATAGAAGTATTGATAGATAGGTTAGTAATAGATGAGGAACTAGGAAATCGTGTAGCTGATAGTATTGAAACAGCACTCAAAATTGGCGATGGCATAATCTATGTAGAAATAGTAGAACTTCCAGAGAACTCAGGTAAAAAACATGAAAAAGGCGAAAGAATAACATTTTCAGAAAAATATTCTTGCCCAGTATCTGGCTTTCAATTAACAGAAATAGAACCTAGGATTTTCTCTTTCAATAGTCCTTTTGGCGCATGTCCTAAATGTGAAGGATTAGGGCACCAGATGTTCTTTGAAGAAGATTTAATAGTCCCAAATAAAAACTTAAGCATATCAGACGGCGCTATAGAACCTTGGGCAAATTCTAGCTCCAAATTCGTCTCTCAAACTTTAGAAACATTAGCAAAATATTACAAATTTAGCCTTTCTACTCCATTCAAAAACTTACCTCCAGAAATAAAACATATGTTATTTCACGGTGGAGAAGAAGAAATAGAATTTGTTTTCTCTGATGGTATAAGAAGTGAAAAAATAGTCCAAGCTTTTGGTGGTATAATACCTAGTCTTGAAGAAAAATATCGTAAATCCGAAGTACAATGGGTTCGAGATGAGCTAGCAAAATTCCGTAGTGAGCAAGAATGTGAAGTATGTAGCGGATATAGGCTAAAACAAGAATCATTATGTGTGAAGATAGATGGCAATCACATTGGTGAAATATCAAAAATGACTATAGAAGCCGCACATGAATGGTGCTCTACCGTAGATCAAAAAATGAGCGACAAGCATAAGCAAATCGCATCCCGGATACTCAAAGAACTACGCGAAAGATTGAAGTTCCTGCTTAATGTAGGTTTAGAATATTTAAGCTTGAGTCGTGCATCTGGAACTCTTTCTGGAGGAGAAAGTCAACGTATTCGCCTTGCATCTCAAATAGGCTCTGGCCTTAGTGGCGTGCTTTATGTATTGGATGAACCTTCCATAGGGTTACATCAACGTGATAATGCAAAATTAATCCAGACCATGAAAAACCTTCGTGATTTAGGCAATACTGTAATAGTGGTTGAGCATGAT
>CAZIGS010000103.1:0-5062 GCA_964538645.1 uncultured Rickettsiaceae bacterium | reverse complement strand
TATAGTCGAAATAAATACCCAAATCAGCATTGTAATAAAACTTATCTCTATTCCATTATTCTGCATTAAGTATATTACAGTTGTAAAAATAAAAGCTGCACAACCATTCATATTAATAGAAGTACATAATGGCAAAACAAATCTACTAATCTTTGGTGAGACATTTAAGTTTGTTTCTATAGTATTCATTGTGATTGGCAAAGTACCAGCAGAAGATTTGGAGAAAAAGGCTACTGATAATGCTGGCAGCATACCTCTCATTGCATCCCATGGCTTTATTTTATTAATGTATAACAATATTGGTAAAATGATGAACCCTTGTACCACATTAGCAAGAACTACAACGAGTAAATATTTTGTTAATTGAGCTATATCTCTACCATTCTTTATTTGTACCAAAGTAGTTGTTATGAAACCAAAAAGAGCTATTGGAATTAATTGCACTATCCAAGACGTGATAACTATAAATATCCCATGCATGCCTTTAAAAAAATCACTTATTGAGTTACGAGGCCCTGCTTCGGGTATAAAAGCAATAGATAACCCTATAACTATACTAATCAGCAACACTCCCATCACATTATGTTCTATGAATGGAGCAATAATATTTGTAGGTATAATAGCACTTAAATATCCGAAATAGTTTGTTGCTTGTAAGCCTATTGATTCATGAGTTATACTGCTGTTTTCGCTCATGGATAAATTATCAGGTGATATTAAGTAGTATAATATACATGCTACACTTGAAGCTATAATGGTAGTACTAAATGTATAAAACATCGTTCTTTTCCATATTGTCGTAATATTTTCATCCCCCTTAAACCTAGACAAGGTAACAATTATAGATAAGGAAATTATAGGTAAACTGACACATTTAAAGATTTTAATAAAATTATCTGTAATAATTTGAGCCAATTCTATTAATGACAAGACGTTAAGATAGCTACTTAATAAACCTGCAATTATTGCTACCAAGTATAAATGCGAGGTTTTTATCATCTTAAAAGATGAGGATTGATTATGATTTATGCACATGACATACTCCTTTGCGTTTATTATGCTTAAGAAAAATTTTTAATAATGTGATGAAGGTAGAAAAATAAAGCTAGCAGATGCTAGCAACAGGAGACTTTCAAAATCAGGTAGCGGTAATACGACATTAAAGACCTTAAACCATCGTTTATCCTCCAATAGTATCAACTAAGATAACTTTAGTCAATAAAATTCATTACTTAATTTTCATAATTAACCTGAACTATATACAAGAAATCAAAATAATATCTTTTTTCCTTCTCGTATCACAATCTCAATCCTTACTTAGCAATGCCCACGTTGATATAATTTTATAGTTGACATAATAGAGCTTTGAGCTATAATCGCCCTTTAGTTATAATAATTATTTAGTATAAAAAATGAAACGTACATTCCAACCAAGCAATTTAGTTCGTAAAAAAAGACATGGATTCAGAGCTCGTATGGCTACTGTAGGCGGTAGAGAAGTTCTAAGACGTCGCCGCGCAAAAGGTAGACATAAGCTTTGCGCATAACAAAAATCCGTCATTCTCGTGCTTGACACGAGAACCCATAATAATATGATGGGTCCTCGGGTCTGGACCCTAGGATGACGAATAAAAATGCCACCTCTCAAGATTATCTCCTTAAAAAATCAAAAAGAATTCGACCAAGTAAATAATCTTGGAAAAAAAATCGTCAGTAAATATTTTATTCTCATTTTCCAAAAAGAACCTATAGATCTATCTCAAATATATCTAGGCCTTAAAATAAGCCGCAAATTTGGTAATGCTGTTAAAAGGAACAAAGCAAGACGCAGACTAAAATCATTAGTCAGAGACTTTGTAAAAACAGACAAAGGATCTGTATTTTTTGGCTCTAAATTCCTCATCATTCCAAGACATACTATACTTACCGCCAAATATGCTGATATATTGCAGGAATTTGTTAGAATCCATTAATCCAATGATACTACTCTCCTAATGAAGTCATTGGAAGCCTTCATTGCCTACCAAAAAATACTCAGGTATTGGTGCAGTTATAATAATCTCCTCACCAAATATAGACTCATCTAGAACTATTTTATATGCATGTAGCATGAGATATTTGTTTTCTTCTCCACCATATTTTTTATCGCCTATTATTGGACAGCCCAAATCTTTAGCATGGAGACGCAATTGGTGCATTCTACCTGTCTGCGGAGTAAATTTTATGAGAGTGACTTCCTTGTTTAAATCTACCATACCATTTCTCAGCGCAAGAATATTTTTAATAGGTGAATAGCTTGGTTGGGCAACCTCCGCGTTAGTAGTAGGAAATGTTATTACCTCATATTCAGTAATCGCTAATTTAGATCCCTCCACCTCATTATCATATGAGCTTCCTGTAAAATTATTATTGCGTGCTAGATATGATCTGACTTGACCCATAGGTTTTTTGGGTTTGCTTTTTACGCAAGCAAAATATGTTTTATAGATTCTTTGATCTGCAAAAGCCTTTGTAAGAATTATCGCATCATCTCTAGTTTTAGCAGCAATCATAATACCACTTGTATCTTTATCTAACCTATGCACAAGCCTCAGTCCTAATATTTGGAGCGCATCGTCAAGAGATGTCCCTATTCTACTTCCACCTTGGCTAGCCAAACCACTTGGCTTGTAGAAGGCATAAAAAGAAGGATGATCATACAATAGATATTCGAATAAAAGCTTATTAGCTAGAAGTTCAGCACTGTCATTGCGAAGAGCGCATCGACGCGGCAATCCATTATGGATTACTTCGCTATCATTCGCAATGAAAGTCTCAGGGTATGAAATAATATCTCCATTCACTACCCTAACATTAGCTTTCACTTTCGCTTCATTGACCTTAATAAGGCCTTTGCGCAAATATCTCTCAATAATTCCTTGTGTAAGCGTAGAATTCAAAGTGCGCAAATAACGGTCTAGCCTTATGGGAACGCCATGTCCTTCCACTATTTTGTGGGTCATTCATCCCCCGCCATCCTAGCAGCCATAACAGTATTTACCATCAAATATGCTATAGTCATTGGACCTACACCACCAGGCACGGGAGTGATATAGGCTACATGGTTTTTTACATTATCAAAATCTACATCTCCAACTAATTCAGAAGATGTAAGCCTAGTAATGCCTACATCTATTACTATTGCATCATGTTTGAAATATTCTTTCTTTAAGAAACGCCCTCTTCCCATAGCCGCTACTACAATATCCGCGCTTCGCGTAATTTCCTGTAGATTTTCTGTATGAGAATGACAAATAGTAACGGTACAATTCTCATTTAATAACAAAGCTGCCATAGGTTTTCCAACTATATCAGATCTTCCAATAATAACTGCTTTTTTACCATTTAAATCATCACAGCAGGTTTTAATTAAATATAGACATCCAAGTGGAGTGCATGGTATAAATCCAGCATCTGCACCAGAATGCAGCAATCCTATATTAATAGGGCTAAGGCCATCTACATCTTTTTCTGGAGATATGGTACTTTGTATTATATGTTTATCTATATGCTTTGGCAGAGGAAGTTGAACTATAATACCATGTATATTTGGGTTATTATTAAGCTCTTCCAGTTTATTTATTAAATCTTCTTCTATTATATCATCAGGTAACCTAACAAGCTCTGCAGCTATACCAAGATCTTTGGCTTTTGAGATTTTATTTGATACATATACCTGACTTGCTGGATTATCACCAACTAAAACTATAGCCAATCCAGCTGTAATAGACATCTCTGCTAAATAGTTTATTTCGAATTTCAGCTCTTCTAAAATAGATTCAGCATGAAATTTTCCATCAATTATTGTCATGAAGTTATCCTAACCTTTCTTTCATTTCTTGGGCTACCTTCTTACCTAGCTCATAACCTTCATCAATTCCACAAGTCTCACTATGTGTGATCACATTTTCCCAATCATCTGTAGCAAGCATAAAATCCATTTTTATACCAGTAGGAGTTTGTACTGCATGCGCTGCTGCTGGAGTCTTACAACCAGCTTCAAGATGTTCTAAAAAACTACGTTCACCAATTACTAAATCCCATGTAGGAATATGATTCATAGAGTTACAAATTTCTTTCATAACAATGTCATCTTTTCTAATCTCTAAAGCTATCACTCCTTGACCTATAGCAGGAAGCATTTCTGTAAGCGGAATTGGATGGAAAAAACTATTGTCAAACCTACCAGGAAGACGTTTTAGCCCAGCCATCGCAAGTATTGCTCCATCAAATTCTCTGTCCATTACTTTTTTATATCTAGTATCCCAGTTACCGCGTAAGGTAGTGATATTCAAGTCAGATCGTATCTTTCTTAAATATATTATGCGTCTAGGTGATGTTGTACCAATTTTTGCCCCTTCCGGCAAATCCATTATATTTTTTGCTTTCGTTGAAAGAAAAACATCTCTGGGATCTTCACGTTCTAACATTGCAGCAATTTCAAGAGAACCTGGTATTATCCCTGGCACATCCTTTAGAGAGTGAACTGCAATATCTATTTCGTTACCAATAAGAGCTTCTTCTATCTCTTTGATAAACAAGCCTTTTCCACCAATTTCATAAAGTGGCTTCGTTTTTTCTTTGTCACCAGACGTGGTAATATGAACCTGCTCACATTCATAACCAAGCCTTAATAGCTTATCTTGAACTATTTTTGCCTGAGCAAGCGCTAATATACTTTTCCTGGTACCAAGTCTTATTTTTTGCATTTTATATAATTGGGCTGCATTCTAAAATTTCTCCAGTAATAGTGGCACAGCTACCAAAAACAAGAGGATGGTTCATTTCTCCATGCCCTATTCCCTCAGTTTTAAATATAGGCAACTCAGGATGAGCATCAATAAAATTTTTAATAGCTATGTCAAAATTTTGGCTACAATTAGTGAAATCTCCAAAAATACAAGCCACAGCTCCATTAAAAATCCCAGCTTTTTCTAAATGATTAAGAGTTCTAGCAATTTTATAGCCAGGTTCTAATATATCTTCTAGAACTATAATCTTACCTTGCATGTCAGGATGTAAT
>CAZIGS010000102.1:0-5087 GCA_964538645.1 uncultured Rickettsiaceae bacterium | reverse complement strand
TATAGGCTTTAGCCTCATTCGTCATCATCTGGCACCGACCAGATGATCCATAAAAAAGTTAAAGGCTTCCTATAATTATTGCACTTTCTTTTTGGATTTGTGTGTTTTAGACATGAAATGCTTTTTAATGTTTGTGAAAACACTATCCAGCTATTGAGAGAGGTTCATTGTGAGGAGTATTGTGCTACTTATTTAAGTATTTACTTAAATACTTATTGGCATTGCTCACCATATATAGAAATTGATGACATATACGTCTTCCAAGTCCATCATCACGAGGAGGATCGAAGATACTGTGCGGTGATCCGTAAACTGCCTTCAAAAGCTTTATATATATGGATTGCCACGTCGATTTCCAGGCTCCTCGCAATGACATGATCTATATATGGTGAGCAATACCTACTTGATATACTTAAAATGAGTAATTGGTTTGAAGATCTATGTGATAAAATAATGTAGACAATTGCGCGAAATTTCTATATAAGTATAGAGCCTGAAAAGGCCAGGTAGCTCAGTTGGTAGAGCAAAGGACTGAAAATCCTTGTGTCGCCGGTTCGATTCCGGCCCTGGCCACCACCCTACGCCAAGGCTTAGTTAGGGCGAGCAATAGGTATGCTACTAGGTCTATGAATGTCTATCAAAGCTTTATTGTAGAGAAACTAGTAAGGTCATTAATAAAAATATTAAAGATTATATGAAAGACAAGACTTCAAAAGCTCCAGCATGGATGAAAGCAGCTTTAGATAAGAAGCAAATGGCTAATGAATCATCTCGTTCTTCAAAAAATTCATCTAAGGATTTGCAACAAAAATCTTCTAAATTCCCAACTAACAGCAAAAGCGGTACACAAATACCTCACAGACCACAGAAATAGATTATGTACTGTGTCTCTTCTTAATGGAGTAGTTTCTCCCAGCGGAAGCTTCGTGCCTCCAAAGAGAGTTTTATGTCATTCCGATGCAGGCTAGAATACAGAATAATCTTCACACTCCTTCTTGACAGGAGATACAACAAAATTCCCCCTAGCTTTATAATTTTTAAATGTAAATCCCTAGGGGAAATTTTGTAAAGTCTTTTTGCTACAATGCTTATCATATAAGCTTTACAAGCATTATTCGCAAAAGACTAATGAATATTACCCACACCATTTTTTCTTACATTCTACAAGAGAGTTCATTTTAATAGCTTCTCTTATCTCTGTCATCAGCCTATTCATAAAATATATATTATGTGAAGTTAAAAGAGGGTAGGCCAGTAATTCACCTGCTTTAAGCAAATGATGTATATAGCTTCTAGTGTAATTTTTACATGTAGGACATTGACAATTTGGATCGATTGGTGAATTATCATTTCGATGAAATGCATTATTTAGATTTAGTTGCCCTTTTTTAGCTCCTTTAACATCAGGTTTCACTAAAGCTCCGCCGTGACGTCCCAAACGCGTTGGATGTACACAGTCGAATGTATCAATACCTTGCTCTACACCAAAGAATATATCTTCTACACCACCAATACCTAGCAGGTGAATAGGGCGCTCTGGTGTAAGTAGTTCCGCAGTGACGCCTACAATATCATACATTTGTTCTTTAGTCGCTCCAAGTGAGCCTCCGATAGCATGAGCCCAAAAATTATTTTCATTGATAAAATCTGCTGCTATTTTTCGTAAATCTGGATATACACCACCTTGCACCACTGCATATAAAGCTTGTGTACCTTGGTTAGTGCTTAAAAATTCATCCAAACATCTTTTTTCCCATCTGTGAGTCATGTGGAGAGAATCTTCTGTATATTTTTTATCCACATTAAAAGGGGTGCATTCATCCAAAGTCACAATCAAATCTGCGCCCAATTCTTGCTGAATTTTTACACTAAGCTCAGGGGTCAAGAAATGTATAGATCCATCCACATATGATTTAAATCTAGCTCCTTCTTCTGTAATTCCAAGCAAAGTCTTTCTATCGGCCTTAAGGCGTTTGCCTTTAATTTCCTCAGCTACAGAGCCATGTCCAAGGCTGAAAATTTGATAGCCACCAGAATCAGTGAGCATAGGTCCGCGCCACCCTGTGAATTTTTGCAATCCACCCATTTCTTCAATTAGTTTTGAACCTGGACGTAGCATGAGATGATATGTGTTTGATAAGATAATTTGAGTATCTAATTCACGCAATTGTTCGGCGCTTAAACCTTTTATAGCAGCTTTTGTAGCGCAGAATATAAAAGCAGGGGTTTCTACAATCCCGTGAGGTGTTGTCAGTTTTCCGCATCTTGCTTTTCCTGCTTTGTGCTTTATTTTAAATGAAAAATTTTGGTAGGATTTGTTAGTATAGTTTAGGGTACTATCCACAGACCCGGTTTCATCTACAGATTCTGTGTTATCAAACCGAAAGTTGGGATCCAGAGATTGTGCGTATTCCATTTTGTAATTCTTCATTATATTAGGTAGTATGTTCCTTACTGGATTCACAATTCCGTTGGGATAAAACCACTATTCTTTTAACCCAATAAAATACTGGGATACTTATAATAGTCAAGAATATCCTCATGCTTAAGGCTCCTAATATATATGTATCTAGTACTGTGGATAATGGAATTATTTTTACTGCAAAAATTACCCAAGCGCAGAGGCTAAATACTATGTTATCTACTATAATGCCAAATGTAGAAGAAACGAAGCTTCGTAGCCATAAAAATCCATCACCTGTAACTATTTTTATAGCGTTAAACACAAATACATCGAACCATAGACTCACGAGGTAAGCGAGCAAGGAAGCTATTAAAATTGACATAGATGGAGTAAATAATAAGCTAATAGCATCATGAGCGCCAATGAACATTTCATGTGATGGGTCGTTATTATCTAGAGGCTTTAGACCTATTGTTATAATCATAATAATACTAAATGTAATAGAAGCTGCAAAACCTAACCAAATACCTTTTTGCGCAGCTGGTTTCCCGTAGCATTCTGTTATAATATCACTTACCAGAAACAGTGAGGTGAAGACTATATTGCCGAGGGGCACAGGATGTATTAAAGGTGCGATTTCTACAGCTTTTAGAACTTGGATATTTGCTATTATAATTGCTATAATACTATATATATAAAGACCATCTTTGCCAAAAAACTTTGCAAAAAATACTATGGAACCCATGCAAAAAAGAAACATTACACCTTTAATAACCAAAGGATTTATATTTTGCATATATTGAATTAATGACTCTACTAACATAATTGTGAAATCTTACGATATTTTCATAAAAAAAGCAAGTTAGATTCGTCATTAGCTAAGGAAGTCGTAGGCTGACGAAGCAATCCATGGCATACTCATAAACTGATGTTATACATGGATTGCCGCGTCGCATCTTTGATGCTCCTCGCAATGACAGCAACTCTGTTGTTGTTTTGTCACGTAATTTTTCAAAAAATCGGGCTGTTTACAGAGAAACTATTTCTGCTGTATAATAATATTAGTTAAAATGTTACCATTTAGATAAGAAATGGATAATGGGGAAATTATGTCAGCTTCAGTAAGAGAGATTACTGCAAAAGAGCAATTTGAAGGGCTTATGTCACTGAATCAAGAGCAAGATTTTAACAGAAGAATGCAATCAGTAAAATTTTTACCTAAAGCCAAAAAAGAAGGCAAAGTTTCAGAAAAAGGACTCTGTGTTAAAATTGATGACAAGAATCATACATTATTGAGTGTTCATTATAATGGTATAAAAATTCCGAAAGGAAGATGGGAAGAATTACAAAAACTTGGTGGACCAGAGATTCAATTAAAAAAATGGAAGGAGTTTGAAAAAACACTACAACCAAGGCGATATGAGATAGATGATGCTGGTCTTCAAGTATTGAATTTGCTTAGCGGATCTAGGTCGTTAAAATTTACTGATCTAGAGATTTATAGCTCAGCAGTAAAGGATAAGAAGAGCATATTTGGAGGCAAAAAATCTAACAAACTCTCTTCAGAAGATCTAGAAGCTATAGAGCAAGAGAAAAGCAAGGGTAGCTTCATTGTAATGGATCATGATGAGAACGGTAATCAAAGAGCTCGATTATATAAAAATGGTGTATTACAGTATAAAGCTACGAATGGTGAGGTTAGAGAGCAAGCTGTGTTCCATAATATGGATACATCAGTAACACAGGAAACGTCTCTAAATGTACCTCCGGCACCTCCTCCTGCCCGTAAAGCTAGTATGGGCCAACAAGAAGCAGGTGGGCCTTCAAATGGTATATACGAAGTCCTTCGAGGTGAAGAAGATGGTCTACCAAGTCGCACTGGTTCAGTTAGAAGTCGATCTGGGACTGGTGCTAATGTAATATACACGGAAGTCAGTTCAGGAAGTAATGGACTAGGAGATTCTTCGCATCGTTCACGAGCAGACAGTACTAGTAGTGTTTATGAAGATCCTGAACAATTTATACCAGGAGCACTGAGTTCTGTATTGGGGCCTCGTCCTACAAGGCCTAGTAATGCTACAAAACCTCTACCAAAAGTTAAAGTAGAAAATCCATATAAATTTGATACACCTAAAGGCACACTTCCACCTCAACCATTATATGGCAATCATGGAGCTCCAGGAGGAGTGGATGATACTAGTGCTGTGAAGCAGTCTTCTGTATCTGTTGCTACTCAAGAACGGCTCTATGGAAATGCGGATGCTCTTCTGCCCGACGAGCCTGTTTATATGAATTTGCAAAGTTTGGCTGCAGCAATTGCCCCTAGCTTACCAAGAACAAAATCTGATGCAGAGAAATATTCCCCATCTTTAGGACAATTAGGAGAGAAGGCTGTGAGAATAAATCCACCTGAAGTACCGCATCGATTAAGAAAAGAAAGCAATCCCAATCCAAGAGCAATAGATCTTAGCAAATTTTAAATTGCTGATTGTTAAAGGCTTTAGCGCCATTCGTCATCATCTGGCCTCGACCAGATGATCCAAAAATTGTAAATGGGTCCTCGTGTCAAGCACGAGGATGACGGCTAAGGGGCCGAGGATGACGACTACTAAGAGGCCGAGGATGACGTTTGTTATAGGCTTTAGCCTCATTCGTCATCATCTGGCCTCGACCAGATGATCCA
>CAZIGS010000101.1:0-5217 GCA_964538645.1 uncultured Rickettsiaceae bacterium | reverse complement strand
ATAAGTTCAGATTCATTCCTTGCATGCTGGCCTAAATTACGAAGTGTCTGCAATGTGTCTTCCTCTCTTGCTACTTCATAACCATGGTCTTTATGCTTTGAAAAATAAATCTCTTGGGCTTGCTGCTGAGCTTCTTTCAGCATATCTAAAGCCCATGATATTTCCTTAGCATTACCTTTATCTATATTAAAATGTTCTCTAGCTAGTATTGCTAATCTCTCTTCCTTAGTTGGAGCATCTTTAGTAATATCAGCTATGGCTTGGAAGTCTATAATACGTGGTTGATCCATATCAGCAAGCCTGGTTGCCCTATCTTTAACATCAGCCAAATATAGTTCTCTGAATTTAGATTTTGCTTCCGGAGTGTTAACATAATTTGCCTCACAAACCCTCAAAAGATCAGCATTTTGAGCAGCAACAGAAACTTGTCCTTCATGAACATAACAGAATTTTGTGTCTGCAGAAGATCCGTCATTTGGACCTTGAGCTCTTCTTGGCTCAACTTTGCCATTAACTACAGAACATACTGCCAAATCTTGAAGGTCAGATAGGCTCTTACATTGCATATTTGCTACTTCTGCACCTGCTTTCCATGCTACTTTTGAAGATATCGATTCATCTGAAATTCTCTGCATTGTCTGCATTGTTTCTACAACATGCTCTTGAGCTACTTCAGAAATAGAGCATGATTGTCCTTCTGTATAAGTAGGAGGGAAGCCACCTAAAGGCTGACCTAATTTATCATATTTTCCCAAAGTATAACCAGAATATAGTGCTATGGATGGATCTCTTGCACCGTCAGCAACTGCCTGTCTAGTATCACATTTATCTATAATCTTATCAAATTCATTTAAAGTAGCATTTCCTAGTTCTTTAATTTCTTCTTTAGATTCTCTCTTAACTATATGTGCAATTTTTTCTGCTGGTGTAGCAAAACGCGTCGTACCATCTGTATTAAATACTACATTATCTATATATTTTGCATGATGCTCATCTGTAAATTGATATTTACCTTGCATCATTTTCTTCAAATACGGCTCTGCCAAAGGCCCAGAAAGAGCTAGACTAGACTTCCCTCCCACTTTCTCACTTTGCCCATTAACATAATCACATAGGTCTTTTAGACTAGGTTCTTTCTCTTGATCCTTAAATGTTTGATGCCATTGTTGTAATGCTATTGCATTCCCTAATATTTTTTGTAGTTCTGAAACAGCTTTTGCGTTTTCAGGCGCTAGTAAATTACCAAGACCACCTCCACTTGCTCCAAGTGTTCCATTATCAGCTCTAGTTTGAACCAATGCTCTAGAATGTTCTTTATAGAATTCACTAACAGAGATTTCTCCCCTAAGCATTTTTTGTTCAGCTTCTTTTGCTTTGTCTGAAGTATGATCAACAGCAATAATAGTTGTATTTGCTCCTACAAAAGGCGCTAAACCACGATTACGTAGCATTTCACCATTATTATCTAACACCAATGCACCATCTTTATCTATAGCAGGAAGTTGATATATAGAATCTCTCATTACCTTCACATAAGGCATTGTCATTTCAGCAAGCTTTTTATAATCTGGATCTTTTGCTGCATAAAGCATATAAGCTTCTTGTAATTCTTCTGCTTTTAATTCTGCTCCTTCTGCTTTTTTAGCTGCTTTCCTATATTCTGCTTGAGCTTGTGCTTGAGTTTCAGCGTCCATAGAGGCAATTGCAGCTTCTCTATATTTCATTAAAGGTATATTATAAGCACCTGGGCCATCTTTTTCGGGCTTTCCACCAATACCCCATAAAACATCATTAACAGCCTTCTTAATTTGATCACCGTTAGAATAACCTTTACCTAACCTCTCTAAAGTATTTTCTGCGATTTTTCTATGATCTAGATTTTTGATCTCATCTTGTAATTCTTGAAATAGTTTACTCAGTTGTGTAGGTGTAGCATTCATAAATAACCTCTTATAATATTTAAAACAGATATATGGTTAAATTATACTAACCGAGGTAATGGTTATAAAGATATTAAGCTGACAAAAAACGAGTGGTTAATTTGTTAAGATATATTTGTCACAGATGTGAGGCGTAACCATCATGAGTGAGCGCAGTGATGCGTAGTGATAGAGTCATCCACGCACAGGCGTAGTGCAGCTATCATTGCGAGGAGACATTTAGGTCGACGCGGCAACCACACGGATTTCTTTATTTCTTTCTTTATAGCCGTAGATTGCTTCGTCACTACGCTCCTCGCAATGAAGATAAAGCTCTGGATCCCCGGCTATAGCTAGGGATTAATCCATCAATATTTCTAATGAATTACACACAATACTACTGCTCAAATTAAATTGCACAAATGGAATTTTGGTTCGGTAGTAAAACTCTACAAATTAACAGTGTTAGATGATCCATTAGGAGAACAAAACTCGAGCAGCGTAAGCCTATACTTAATAGGTGGGCTAGCTAAAGATGTCGCAGTTCGACAACATGGGCATCAGCAATGTTAATTTGTATCACACATCCAAGTTCTGCACATTGAGAGCATTAGCTTGAATGAAGTCACGACGTGGTTCCACTACACTGCTCATAAGCGTCGAGAATACTTCCTCTGACTCATCAATATCAGAAATTTTTACTTTGAGTAATGTACGAGTTTCAGGATTTAGAGTAGTTTCCCATAATTGCTCTGAATTCATCTCACCCAAACCTTTAAAGCGCTGAATAGTGAGCCCTTTTTTACTATATTCCAAAATAATATCTACCATCTCAGATGGAGAATTGACATCATGTATATTGCCTTTTATAGAAAGCTTTGCAACAGATTGGAAAATATTGCCAAATTTCTTCAAAATATTTGCTAGGCTAGAGAATTCTTGAGACTCTAAATGAGCTAAAGATAATGAATGCGAATCTTTGATTCCACGGACTAATCTAGAAAATTCTATTATGTCATCTTCATCTATTTTTACTGACCAGTCTGTTTTATCAGGATCAGTATTTGGTAATTTTGCTTTTATAATATTACTAACATTCTCTAAATTTGCTTTATCAAATAATTTACTATTTAAAAGATCAAAACATCCTAAGATTTCTGCAATTCCAGAATTAAATCTTCTAGAAATTTGAGCACATAATGCTTTAGATTTTACAGCTTCAAAAATAATATCTATAAATTCATTACCTTCAATCTTCTTACCATTAGAATATTCTAATGATAAATCACTTTTGATAGAGCTAATTAAGTAATCCTGTAAAGACTGTTCATTTTTTAAGTATAATTCGTTACTACCACGTTTTACTTTATAAAGCGGTGGCTGAGCTATATACAAATATCCACGCTCTATTACTTCTGCCATATGACGATAGAAAAATGTAAGTAATAATGTCCTAATATGAGACCCATCCACGTCGGCGTCAGTCATGATAATTATTTTATGATATCTAAGCTTTTCTGGAACGAAATCATCTTTACCAATGCTAGTACCAAGTGCTGTAATCAAAGTACCTACCTGCTCTGAGCCTAGCATTTTGTCAAATCTAGCACGCTCCACATTGAGAATTTTACCACGTAGTGGAAGCACAGCTTGGTTCTTTCTATTACGTCCTTGTTTAGCAGTACCACCAGCAGAATCTCCCTCTACTATAAATAGCTCTGATAATGCTGGGTCTTTTTCTTGGCAATCAGCTAATTTTCCTGGCAAGTTAGATACTTCCAAAGCAGATTTACGACGCGTAAGTTCACGAGCTTTTCTTGCTGCCTCTCTTGCAACAGCGGCTTCAATAATTTTACTAACAATATTTTTTGTATCAGCTGGATGTTCTTCAAACCATTGCATTAATTTGTCAGAAACAGCTCCTTCTACAACTGGCCTTACTTCTGAACTAACTAGTTTATCTTTAGTTTGAGATGAAAATTTTGGATCAGGTACTTTTACAGATAAAACACATGAAAGCCCTTCCCTAGCATCATCACCTGTAAATTCTACTTTGGCTTTTTTGTTTAATCCGCTCTGATTTACATAATTTGTCATTACACGCGTAAGACCTGCTTTGAACCCAATTAAATGTGTTCCTCCATCACGTTGTCTTATATTGTTTGTAAAACACAGAAGATTTTCATGATATGAATCATTCCATTGCAAAGCTACTTCTACCGTAATCCCTGCTTTTTCATCAATTGCTTCAAAGTAAATAGTAGGGTGTAACTGAGTTTTACTACGATCTATATATTGAACATATTCCTTTACTCCACCTTCATAGAAAAACTCAGCTTCAGTATGAGGAACAGTTCTAGCATCAGTAATTGTAATACGCACTCCTGAGTTTAAGAAAGCAAGCTCTCTAATGCGATGTTCTAATGTAGCAAAATTAAATTCTATATTGGTAAAAGTCTCTTTAGACGGATAAAATGTTACTTCTGTACCTTTTTTGCCATTAGCATCACCTACTATAGCTAAAGGCGCCTCTGATATACCATGACGGAAACGCATAAAATGTTCTTTTCCATTGCGCCATATTCTTAGCTCTAACCATTCTGACAAAGCATTGACCACAGAAACACCAACACCATGAAGACCGCCAGAAACTTTGTACGAATTTTGATCGAACTTACCTCCTGCATGAAGCTGTGTCATAATTACCTCGGCCGCAGAAATACCTTCTCCTGAATGTATATCGGTTGGTATACCTCTACCATTATCATTAACGGTAACAGAGCCATTTGCATTGATAATTATACTAACTTTATCACAATACCCAGCCAGTGACTCATCTATTGCATTATCTACTACCTCGTACACCATATGGTGAAGTCCACTACCATCATCAGTATCTCCGATATACATACCTGGACGTTTTCTAACAGCTTCCAACCCTTTTAAAACCTTGATTGATTCAGCTCCATATTCTTCATTTTTTACTTCTCTTGCTAAAGCTTCTTGTGCCTCTTCAGAAATCATTGCTATCCCTTGTTTTTTGTTTTCGGTAAATTATATAAGAAAAAGAAAAAATTGCATAGTTTAAAAAAAGAGTTTTCACTACTAATCTGATTTTTGTTCAAATTAGAACTAAACTTGCTATAGTGGTATTCATTGTGAAAATATTCGTCATCCTAGGGCGAAGACCCAAGGACCCAGTGACAGATTGATATAGATCCTCGAGTCTTGGCCCGAGGATAACGATAATAAAGCCGTGGAATGACTGTTTAAACATCAAACAAATAAAAAATAAATA
>CAZIGS010000100.1:0-5306 GCA_964538645.1 uncultured Rickettsiaceae bacterium | reverse complement strand
ATCACCACTCGATTATGTAAATATTGATAATAAAATACACACAAAAAAAACTCCAAATAAACAAAATCTACACGATATAGAATATGGTATAGAGGCAGGTAAAAAACTTGGAGAGTTAGATATAGGTCAGTCTGTAATTATTGAAAATGGACTTGTACTTGGTGTGGAAGCAGCAGAAGGAACCGATGCTCTGATTGAGCGATGCAGTATTTACAAAAAAACCGAAGATGCAGCTGTGCTTGTAAAAATGATCAAACCCAACCAAGATGAAAGACTTGATGTCCCTGTAATTGGAGTAGATACTGTAATTAATGTAGCAAAAGCGAAGATGGCTGGGATAGCGGTGCAAAAAGATAAAGTCATAATATTAGACCAAGCTGAAGTAACGTCACAAGCAGATAAGCTAGGTCTATTTATTCATTTATTTTAAGAAGGGAAAAAATCTTCAGGATTATGGTAAGATATATCGTCCTGTCCACACATCATTGTTTCATAATCGAATACTGCATCATAGCTTCCGAGGTATATTTGGAAACAATGCCTCTCTTAACAGACCTCAAATTCTAACTCTTCTACATGATCTTTTGGCACAGAGGCAAAAAAACTATCAAATAATGTTTTCATATATGCTTGGATACGGGATGATGGATCATATTTACAATCATAATCATCATTTTTATGTAAAGTAATTTCTTTAACTGTTTCAGTCTTGAGATTAAACAAAATAGTCACTGTCTCACCATCTTCTACAGCTCTATTTAATATAGTAGTTTCTATCTCTTCTGCCGCCTTAGTAAGACACATATCTAATTCCCACTTCATTTGGGTAGCAGTTTTGAAAAATGGTGCAGCCATTAAATAAGCCTCTGCTGATTCAATGGGGTATTCCAAAGCGCGTTCTATTATTTTTGGAGAGTTTGTTTTGGAATCTAAAAGATCTGTATAGACTGCAGTTAATGACATATTAATATCCTAATAAGTTATTCAGATATTATGAATGTAGATTAAAAATCATGACTTGTAAAGATGGTTTTTAATAAAAAAAGAAATATTTTGAAAGGTGAGGAATATCAAGTAATTAAATCATTGAAAAATGATGTAGAGGAATCAGTAATACCGAGTTCAATCTATAAAATAGTATGAGCGAGGAGTAAAGCATATAAATTAGTGGTTACACTTAGCCAATCTTGCCTCAATATCACCTCTAAAATGCCTGATAAGTCCTTGGATTGGCCATGCAGCAGCATCTCCTAAAGCGCATATAGTATGACCTTCCACACGTTTAGTAACATCTAAAAGCTCGTCTATTTCTGAAGATTTAGCCTCACCTCTTACCATACGCATCATAACTCGCCACATCCAGCCAGTACCTTCCCTACAAGGCGTACATTGACCGCATGATTCATGCATGTAAAACTTACTAAGCCTTGCTATTGCATAGATCAAATCGGTAGATTTATCCATCACAATAACGCCGCCAGTACCAAGGCCTGACTGTACAGCGCGCAAAGAGTCAAAATCCATAGTCACTGTTTCGCATATATCTTTAGGTAAAAGCGGGCAAGAAGAACCACCAGGAATAATTGCTTTCACATTATCCCAACCGCCTCTAACACCGCCAGCATGTTTTTCTATAAGCTCCTTAAGTGGTATACCCATAGCTTCTTCTACATTACATGGTTTGTTCACATGGCCTGATATACAGAAAAGCTTTGTGCCTGTATTATTTGGCTTGCCTATAGCTGCAAACCAAGCTGCACCACGCCGGAGGATAGTAGGAACTACAGCAATAGACTCAACATTATTGATCGTGGTTGGGCAACCATATAATCCTGCACCAGCAGGAAAAGGAGGCTTAAGACGCGGCTGACCTTTATTACCTTCCAGGCTTTCTAAAAGCGCAGTTTCTTCTCCACAAATATAAGCACCTGCTCCACGATGAAGATATATATCCAAGTTATAGCCAGACTTACAAGCGTTTTTTCCTATAAGCCCTGCTTCGTAAGCTTCATCTATAGCTTTTTGCACATTGGATGCCTCACCATAAAACTCTCCTCTAATATAGATGTAGCAAGTATTGGCCCCTATAGCAAAACTTGCTATTAATGCACCTTCTATAAGCTTATGTGGATCATAACGGAGAATATCTCTATCTTTGCAAGTACCCGGTTCAGACTCATCTGCATTTATAACTAAATAGCTAGGCTTAGAATGTTCTTTGGGCATGAAAGACCATTTAGTTCCTGTAGAAAAACCAGCTCCACCCCGCCCCCTAAGGCCTGAAGCTTTGACTTCATTTATAATCCAATCTCTACCTTTATCTAAAATAGATTTTGTTTTGTCCCAATCCCCACGTTTTTTAGCCGCTACAAGTCCAAAATCTTGCTTGCCATATAGATTGGTGAATATTTTGTCTTTTTCGTTTAGCATTTTTGTCTTCCTGTATTCGTCCTCATCCTCGGACCTTTCTTCTATCGTCATTCTCGGGCTTGACCCGAGGACCCATAAATGATAAATATTGGGTTCTCGGGTCAAGCCCGAGAATGACAATTCAAGTTTTCAACCCCTTAATTACTTTCTCCATAGACTCTGGTGTCAAATTTTCATAATAATCATCATTAATTTGTACTACCGGCGCATCAACACAAGCACCTAAACATTCGACTTCTGATAAAGTAAACAACCCATCTTTTGTAGTTTCTTTACATTTTATTTTAAGAGTTTTTTCGCATGCATGTTTTATATCTTCAGCTCCACGAAGCCAGCATGGAGTTGTGCCACATATCTGTATATGATATTTACCTACAGGCTTAAGATTAAACATACTATAAAAGCTTGCCACCTCATAAGCTCTCATATAATGCATTTCCAGCATATCAGCTACATATTCTATAACATCTACACTAAGCCATCCACCATTTTGCCTTTGAGCCATATCCAATAGTGGAAGAACAGCACTCCTTTGTTTTCCTTCAGGGTATTTTTTAATGATAGCTTTCGCCATGCTCAAATTTTCTTTTGTGAAACTAAATGTTTTTTTCGTCATAATTTTTATTTTCATTTTTATGGACTACTATCCGCGTCATTGCTAGCAGCCCCAATAGAACATCTGCGGATTGAGGGTTACGAAGCAATAATGCTCTGTCATACCCCTCGCAATGACTGCTAGCGATCCACTTCTCCAAACACTATATCCATAGTAGCAATAAGCGCTACAACATCTGCCATTAAATGCCCTTTAGCCATAAAATCCATAGCCTGTAAATGTGCAAAACCTGGGGCTTTTATTCTACATCTATATGGCTTATTACTCCCATCAGAATAGAGATACACCCCAAACTCTCCTTTCGGTGCTTCTACTGGCATATACACCTCACCTTTTGGCACATGATACCCTTCCGTATAAAGCTTGAAATGATTGATCAAAGCCTCCATAGAATGTTTCATGTCCTTTCTTGTTTGAGGATTGATTTTGGGATCATCAGTTTTCACAGGGCCTTTTGGCATTTTTTCGATAGCTTGCTTTATGATTTTGAGTGACTGATACATTTCTTCAACACGTACCAAATATCTATCATAACAATCCCCTTCTTTCCCAACTGGAATGTCAAAATCCATTTCAGAATAAACATCATATGGCTGAGATTTCCGTAAATCCCATGCAATTCCTGAACCTCTAAGCATTGGGCCTGAAAAACCCCAATTCATAGCATCTCGTTGGGTGATAACACCTATTCCTACCAAACGCTGTTTCCAAATTCTATTATCATTCAACAAAGTTTCTACATCTGTCAAATATTTAGGAAACTGCTCTACAAATACTGAAATATCATCGAGTATGTCATCAGGCAAATCTGCGGCTACACCACCTGGACGAAAATAATTTGAATGCATACGTGATCCAGAAACTCTTTCATAGAATTCCATAATCTTCTCACGCTCTTCAAACAACCATAAAAGCGGGGTTGTAGCACCTACATCCAGAGCCTGAGTTGTGATATTCATTATATGATTGAGGATACGAGTAAGCTCAGCAAAAAGGACCCTTATATATTGGCCCCTGCGTGGCACTTCACATTTTAGTAGCTTCTCTACCGCTAATGCGAATGCATGTTCCTGGCACATCGGCGAAACATAATCTAGCCTATCAAAATAGGGAACTGCTTGTAGATATGTTTTATGTTCTATCAATTTTTCTGTTCCACGATGTAGCAAACCTATATGTGGATCAGCCTTTGTTACGACTTCACCATCCATTTCTAGAATAAGACGCAAAACTCCATGAGCTGCAGGATGCTGCGGCCCAAAATTTATCGTCTTGTCTTTTTCTACTATAGTTTTTGTCATTTTTTACCCTTTAGCCGTCATTGCGAGGAGCATTGAAAATGCGACGCGACAATCCATGGCACCACATCGCGTACGGCTCCTCGTGATGACGCATTACTACTACCCCTTCTTCTCTTCTTTCACTATCGCCTTCTCATCACCAGGCAACACATAATTCGGCCCATGCCAAGGTGACATAAAATCAAAATTACGATAATCCTGATCCAGACTTACAGGCTCATATACTACTTTTTGAAGTGTTTCATCATATTTCACCTGCACATGCCCTGTCAGAGGAAAATCTTTTCTGAGAGGATGCCCTACAAAACCATAATCCGTCAGGATACGCCTGAGGTCGGGATTACCAGAAAACACAACTCCATACATATCAAACACTTCACGCTCATACCAACCAGCAGCGCTAAATAGCTTATTCACACTTGGAACTTCTATTCCATCAGCTACATGAAATTTTACTATAAAACGCGCATTATATTCTAAGCTAAGCAAATTATATACTATCTCAAAACGATTTTTACGATCTGGAAAATCTGCAGCGAATAAATCTGTAAGTAAAGTAAATCTTAGTTTTTTTGAATCTTTCAAAAATGTCAAAAATGGTAAAATATCGTCAGATTTTTTTAAAATTACAGACTCAATGCCACTTACATTTCCATATTCTAAATCTGGATATTTATCTTTTATTTCTTTTATAAAATCTAGCATATATTTTCCTTTTTACCGTCATTGCGAGGAGCACCATGGGTGCGACGCGGAATCCATTACTAATTTATGGATTGCTTCGTCACTACATTCCTCGCAATGACGATTATCATCTCACAAATTTCGTAGTGCGCCTAATTTTTTTCTGCAATTGCAGCACACCATAAAGCAAAGCTTCAGCTGTAGGGGGACAACCTGGCACATAAACATCTACAGGTACTACTCGATCACAACCTCTAACAACTGAGTAAGAGTAG
>CAZIGS010000099.1:0-5341 GCA_964538645.1 uncultured Rickettsiaceae bacterium | reverse complement strand
AAATCGCAACCATGATTTCTTTGAAATCGCTCTAGATATAGAAGTGAAAAGTATTGATCATGTACAGAGTATAATAACTTCTTTACTTGCAAAAAATGAGATACATTCTGTAGAAAGATATAGGGTATGAGTTAGTCTATAGTAGGGAAGGAGGTAAAATGATTATAGGTGTTGGTACAGATATAGTTCAAATTCCGAGAATAGAAAAGCTACTTGCGAAATATAAAAATCAATTTCTAGAGAGAATTTTATCTAAATCTGAGTTGGCGCAACTCAGTACATTGTCCACTATAAAACATGCTTCTTTTCTAGCAAAAAGATTTGCAGCCAAAGAGGCTGTGGCAAAGGCTTTAGGTTTGGGTATAAGAAACTCACTCAGTTTTCGTGATATAATAATATCCAATGACTCCAAGGGCAAACCTTCAGTAAGTCTTGTATCCAAGATAGCTAACGGAAAAAATATATCCCTGTCAATTTCTGATGATTATCCGATAGCCATTGCTTTTGTTGTAATTTCACAATAGAATAGTCTCCATCAAATTTATTAATATATACAAATGGCAATTTCTACATTGAATAAATTATCGCGCCGGATACATTTTGTAGGTATAGGTGGAATAGGTATGAGTGGCATTGCAGAAGTAATGCATAACTTAGGTTATAATATACAAGGATCAGATTTAAGCTCTAATTATAATACTGAACGTTTAGAGTCTTTAGGAGTCAAAATATTTATAGGTCATGATGCTTCCAATATTCAGAATGTAGATTATGTCGTAATATCTTCTGCAGTTAAGGGTGAAAATCCTGAAGTGAAAGAGGCTATTAGAAATCAGATTCCAGTAATTAAAAGAGCTGAGATGCTTGCTGAATTGATGAGGTTTAAGAAAACTGCCATAGCAATCTCAGGTTCTCATGGAAAAACCACAACCACTTCTCTAACTGCATGTATGTTTGAAGCGGCAGGTCTTGAGCCGACAGTAATTAATGGTGGTATAATAAATAACAGATCTACGAATGCTTATATAGGTAAGGGAGAATATGTTATAGCAGAAGCAGATGAGTCGGATGGTACATTTATTCGTGTTCCTAGTACTATCGGGGTTATTACAAATATTGATCCTGAGCATTTAGATTATTATGGTAATTTTGAAAATCTTATAGCAGCATTCAAAACATTTATAGTGAATCTACCATTTTATGGTTTCTCAGTTGCTTGTATAGATCATAAGATAGTTAGGGAACTTGTTTCAAATATTATAGAGCGCAAGGTAATAACATATGGCATCAATTCCAAGGATGCTCATGTGAGAGCTTTGAATATCAGATCAGCTGCTTTTTCTTCAGTTTTTGATGTGGAAATAAACTTACCACGTAAAACTTCTTTTATAATTAAAGATGTTACTCTTTCTACACCAGGAATACATAATGTATTAAACTCACTCTCTAGCATTGCAATTGCGGCAGAAATGGACTTTGATCATGACATAATCAAAAATGCATTGAAGGATTTCAAAGGGGTAAAAAGACGCTTTACTAGAGTATGTGAATATAACGGAATTGCCGTTGTAGATGATTATGCTCATCATCCTGCAGAAGTGGAGGCAACTCTTGCTACTGCGAGAGATGTTGTTAAAGCAACTGGCAGCAGAGTTATAGCAGTCTTCCAGCCTCATAGATATAGTAGATTAAGTAATTTATTTAATGATTTTGTGAGTTGTTTTGAGGATGCGGATGAGCTCTATATAATGGATGTTTATTCTGCTGGAGAAATGGTTATAGAGGGTTACAATGCTTCTTCTTTAATCGAAGCTATATCAAAGAAATATCCCGATTTCAAAGTTTCTTATATGGAAGGTGAAGATATGCTAGAAAGAATAGTGCTAAATGCTTCTTCTGGTGATCTTTTATTGATGATGGGAGCGGGAAATATTACATATTTAGCAGCTAATCTTGCTGAAAAACTGAACCATAGAAATAAAATAGTGGCATGATTAACCTACCAGAAATACGTGGAGAATATAGACATAACTATAATCTCGCAGCGCTGACCTGGTTTAAAGCTGGTGGTAATGCTGAGCTATTTTTTAAGCCTATGGATATAGAAGATTTATCTCATTTTTTAAGCGAATATCCTAAAGAAAAACATGTTTTTGTGCTTGGTGCTGGGTCTAATACAATAATACGTGATGGTGGAATTGACGGAGCAGTAATAAAATTAGGCAGAAATTTCACTAATATAGAAATAGCAGAAGATAATAAATTACATGTTGGAGCAGGTTGTCTGAATTATAATCTGGCCCAATTTTGTTATAATAATGGAATTGAGGGATTTGAGTTTTTGATAGGAGTGCCTGGTACTATAGGTGGTGGAATCGCTATGAATGCCGGTTCTTATGGTACGGAATTTAAGGATATAATAGATAGCATTATTTGCTTTGATAGAGCGGGTGAAAAACATAAGATACTATCTAAAGATATAGGTTTTGGTTATAGACATAATAGCCTGCCAGGAGATTTGATTTTTGTAGAAGCAATTTTCCATTTTAAAAATGGAGAAAAAGGTAAGATTAAAGAAAAAATGGAGCAGATTACAGCTCAGCGTCAAGCTTCTCAGCCTGTTACAGAAAAAACTGGAGGTAGTACTTTCGCAAATCCTCCTGAAAAAAGAGCATGGGAGTTGGTGGATGCAGTGGGTATGCGTGGTGCAAAAATCGGTGATGCACAATTTTCTCCTATGCATTGTAACTTTATGATAAATACTGGTAATGCTACAGCAACAGATTTAGAGGATCTAGGAGAATTAGTGCGCGAAAAGGTCCTAGAACAGTTTGGAATAGAGCTTAAATGGGAAATAAAGAGAGTTGGGAAGAGGAAGTGAATTTACGTTGCCAGCCCCAAATATTCTGCCCCAGCTCCTCTTGATTATGGTGTTATCTAACTTGGTTTGCAACTTCGAAAAAGTAATACAGCAATGCGCCCTTTAATTAAAAAGCTCCTTAAATCTGAGTCTTTTCAAAAATTTGTTTCATATATAATATATCTATATATAAAGCTTATATATTATACTTCTAGCTGGAAATATATATTTCCAAAAGGATATGGGGAAGATTATTACGCTGATTTACATAATACTATATTAGTATCTTGGCATGATAAGATAATGATATTGCCTCATATATCACCCTTCCAAAAGCCAGAAAAGATAAATGCCCTTATTTCTCCGCATAATGATGGTAGAATAATAGCAAATATGATGAGATTAATTGGTTATGGTATAATTGAAGGCTCATCTAACAAAAACCCTATTTTAGCAGTAAAAAACATTATTAGAACTCTTAAAGCAGGTGACAATGTGGTAATCATGCCTGACGGACCTAGGGGCCCAAGACATGAAGTTAAAGGCAATGTAATAGAAATTGCTAAGTTAAGCGGAGCGGCAATAGTTCCATTTGGTTCTAAAGCTAGTAGATGCTTTAAAATTAACAGTTGGGATAAGTTGATTTTTCCACTTCCTTTTGGTAGAATCACGGTATATTTTGGCGTACCTACAATATGTAATAGAGATACTGCGCTTACAGCCGAAGAACTTACAATGCAGCTCAATAAATTAGACTCATGATTTTACTATATAATATTTTTTGGATCTTACTGTTACCATTTGTAATATTGCTTATGATATTTCGTATTGTTACTGGGAAAGAAGATATATTGCGTATAAGGGAAAGAGTGGGGTTGCCTCGTGTCGTGCGATCTTTAAAGCATGATATAATATGGATACATGCCGCTAGTGTAGGTGAAAGCAAGATTGCTTTAACATTAGCAAAATATTTACCTAAGTCATCTCCTAACTATAAAATTCTTATCACGACAGGTACAGTTACATCTGCCCAAATAGTGCGTAAAAGCATAAATAGCAATATCATTCATCAATATATACCTTTGGATAATTACCTTTCAATGTGGCTATTTTTTAAATATTGGAAACCAAAAATAGGTATATTAGTCGAATGTGAATTATGGCCTAATCTTTTACATATAGGATCCAAGACATGCAATCTGATTCTTGCTAATGCTAGAATGTCTGATAAATCATTTGCTACTTGGTCAAAATATAAATTTGCCATATCCCCGTTGCTTAATAAACTTAAAGTTATATTGTGTCAAAGCAATGCTGATCATAAAAAATATATAGCACTTGGAGCAGAGAATTCTATAGTTGCTAATAATCTAAAATATTCAGGAAGTAAGCTTGAGGTAGACTCTCATAATCTTAAGGCGCTTGCAAAGCAGATAGATGGTAGGGAGGTTTTCCTTGCAGCAAGTACTCATCCTGGTGACGAAGAAATAGCAATAGAGGCTCACATAAATCTTCGGAAAAAATACAATAATCTCTTAACTATAATAGCTCCAAGACATACTAATCGTATGGGAGAAATTAAAAAACTTGCACAAGATAATAATCTCTCAGTTAGCGTCAGATCAAGTAATGATAAAATCACCAAGCAAACGGATATATATATAGCTGACACAATGGGCGAGCTTGGTGTGCTTTTTAGTGTTGCGAAAGTGACTTTTATGGGTGGGTCCTTTAAACAAGGTGGCCATAATTTAATAGAGCCTGCATATTTTGGTACAATAATAATATTTGGTCCTAATATGAGTAATTGCCAAGAAGTAGCAGATGAATTTTTAGAAAATCAAGCCGCATTTCAGATTAATGATACAAAAGAGCTTATAGAAATTACGAATAAGATATATTCTGGTACAGTCAAAGATACTTCAGGCAAGATGGAGCAGATAATTCAAAACCATAATAATATAATTAGTAATTATTTGTCATATATAGAAAAATATTTGAAATAAGATCGTCATTGCGAGAAGAATTACAGAGCATCTGGTGCGTAATTCGACCTGGCAATCCAGTTTATGAAATTATTGCTAAGCAATTCTAGATTAAATTTAGCGTTGCTGTCGACTAGTAAATCAACTGGGTTGGTAAGTCGCCCTATGGGCTCCTCTGAATGACGAGAGGAAGGAGAAATGATACCGTTATATTATCCAAATTTTTGGCAAAAAAAATCTCTCCTATCATATATTTTACTACCTTTCTCGTTAATTTTTTTATTTCTAGGATATTTGCGAAAATACTTCATCAAGCCTGTAAAGTTTCCAGCATTCACCATATGTGTAGGGAATGTAACTGTAGGAGGTACAGGTAAAACTCAGCTTATTATCACTCTAGCTAAAGAATTCACAAAACGTAACATCAACTTCATAATACTCTCAAAAGCATATATGGGAAACTGCTCTGCTCCTGCTTTAGTCACAGCTTCTTCTT
>CAZIGS010000098.1:715-5368 GCA_964538645.1 uncultured Rickettsiaceae bacterium | reverse complement strand
TGTAGCCTAAAAGTCTCAACAGTCCATTGTCACCATCATATACTGCACTACCATATATTTCATCTCCCTCACACGTATCTGATAGAATATCTTGCAATAGAGTAGTACCTGCAAGATTACTATAAAACTCTAGCTGATTGCCATTAACAATTTCGATGGTCAGCCCAGTCTCTCCTTCAGATTTATTTACTACTTCAATTAATGATTTTATATTCCAAAATTCGCGTTTTAATGCTTTATCTCTCTCTTCATATTTAGTCACATAAAAATTTTCACCATCGGTATTAGGCAATATAACCATAAACCCTGAATGATATTCTGGCATTGCCGTATTATCTCCATCCATTTTTTGATGGCTTTCTTCAGATGAATCTAAATGGCTACCTGCATCATTTGTTTTGTCAAAGCCCATAATTTTTATAGACTCTGCTTTTGACATAACATTAAATTCCATATCGAAATTCGTTGCACCCCAAATAGGATTTTCAGGAGAAATAGGTTTTGATCTAAACAAGATTTTTTTTGGCATAATATCCTATAATAAAAATATACATGGATATATTAACATAATATGATGCACTATGTCAAGATTGTAAATTAAAATAAATCAGGATTGTTAGGGGCCCATTACAGCAGATAAGCTATTTTTAGAATTACCTACAAACCCTTGATCTCTCGTTCTTCTTTTCAACAAGAATTGTGATTTTACATAATCATCCTATGTATGTGTACTATAACAGACGTATAATTGATCTAGAGCTGTAGATTTTTTATTTTGTTTTTTATTCTTATACTATGAGATGAAGTTTCAACATTTGGAAAATGTTCATTAATAACCATTTAGAGCTTCCTGTAAATATTTGATAGACAAGGATTTTACAGCCTTACTATCTATCCTATTATTTTTACTTATTAAGGGTAAGGCTAAATTCAACAGAAGAACCAAACTATATAGTAAATTCATCAGGATGATTATTGCCAGCCTCACCTTATTGTTCAATAAACATTTGCTCAATCTGAACTTCTATCTATAGTTACTGGGCAATGCTTGGAGAAGGTGTTCTTGAGCGCACACTTCCAGTGCGAGAGATTGTGCGATTAACCACTTGTTGTTGATCCTTCATAAATTGTACTAAATCTTCTGGAGGACCGCTAATTGAGCTGGAAAGGGCTCTAGATGGAGGGGGATTTAGATGAGTTAGTGATGGTGGTAAAGTGGGAGCACCACCATGTGAAGATGGTGTAGATTGTAAGGAAGCAGTAGTTTCTTTTGTTGGTGCAAGAGTCCCGCCAGTATGAGTTGCATGCGTTACTACCGAAGCTGAAACTACTTGAACAGCGGCTCCTGCAGCTGGAGGAGGCGGAGGTGGTGGAGGCGGAGGTGGCCCTAAACCTGGGGGGGGTGCAAAATGCGCAGCTACAATTTGCATATTATTTACTACTTGTTGATTCCAGCCTTGTTCTAAAGCTGCAACATGCCCCCTTACACCATCTATATCTACTAAACATTGTGCTATTTCATGATTAGTTAGTGGAAGTGTTTTGCTGTGAGCAATTCTATTTCTAAAAGCTGTAAGAGTGTGATTTAAACCTCCTATTACATGATCTGTTTGATTGAGTGCTACAGTTTGTCCAGCAACTTCACAAACAGCGCAAATTATATGTTCAGCTGCTGCTCTTTGAGCTGCAGTATATGCTACTGGTGGATGAGGTACGGCTAAGCCAGGCTCTTGCCCAATCATCCCTAGATATTGATTTAAATCTACATAGCATGAATGTACGGTTTGAGAGTCGCTTAGAGCAATGCGTGGATCATTAGGATGCATCGCTCCTCCGAAAGAATTTGCATTATAAAAATTGGTATATCGACGCATAGATGCTTCACCCACGCTTCCTACAGCTCCATTAGTGTGATAAGCTGGATAAGTATCTACAGCTGCAGTTAAAGGTTGGTAATTTTGTAAATTTTGAGATTCATTTTGTATAAACTGCCGAATCTCTAACGGGTTAACATGTGAAGCATCGTGTACAAGACCGTTTCTAAATCGATGAAGATTTGGATAAAGTTCATTCCCAGGGCCCCACTTCGCTACTCTTGTTAAATCTTCATTTCTTTGAAATTCTAATAAATCAACTAAATATCTCATACATTGATTATATTCTTGAGATGTAGGATATAAAAAATTAGGGCTTTGTGACAAAACGTCTATTTGTCGCCAGTCTGCTCTATGAAGTCCCATTGCTAGCGTGTTAATTAATTAAAGATAATTATATTATGCTTAATTTTGAAGGAGTAGACAATTCAAAAGCTTTTGGCAAAATTAAGATGGATGAATATATTGTATTTGGGTTACATAAAAGCCATAAAGATGAACCAGTGGTATGAAATTGCAAGGATAAGATTTACGTTGTGATGTAATCAGCAAATTTAGTGTGATTGCTATCTTCCCCGATTTGGCCTAGGTCTAGCTGCACAACGAATGGCATTATGATAATAGAGACGCTAGGCATAACATTAATTTGCAGTGAATTTAAGGGTAGCATACTCATTATATAATCTTGCAATATCTTGCATTTATCAGCCTGAATAGAGTGCGTTTCATTATCTACGCATATATTCCTGACTAAAGGCTCATCTGCCAAAGGCACAGCTAAAACTGCAGTAACATTATTAAAACCTAATTCTGTAGCTTTTCTTATAATTCGATCTTTTATTGCTAACAATTCATTATGAGTAGACATTTTCTGAAACCTCAAAACTATAAGTTGTGGATACATTATAAAACATAAATGCAAAAAATTCAATATAGTTTAATAAAATGTATGGGCATTGCCGGCACCGTCAAGTTAAACAGCTAAGGAGAATAATCTTGTAGAGACTTGAGTAATAATTTATTCTAATTATAGAAATTTTAAGAAAAGATAGATTGTGTGATGTATATGAATCGAGCTCCAAAAAGATATCGTTTTCCAGTATAAATAATCTCTCATGCTTATGGCTTTATCATAGGTTTAATAATAGCTATAGAGGTATTCATGAACAGATGCTTTACAGAGGAATTACTCTAAGTCATGAGACTATAAGGTCATGGTGTTATAAGTTTGCTTTTCACTTTAAGGCATCTGGTGCTTCCATGGTAATAGTCAATAGCAAAAAGTTAGTTTTTTTATTTTATCATTATTCAAATCTCCATGTTCTATTTTCTCTAACCATGCTATTTAATATGCAGAGTAATTTTCGCATGCAAGCAGTTAAAGCAACTTTAGCAGGCTTTCCGGCTTCTATTAAACGATTGTACATTTTTTTAATTTGAACATTGCTTTGTGTAGCACTGAGTGTAGGCATATATAAGCTATTTCGAAGCACGCTCCTGCCTTTCTGTATACGCATCTTACCTCTAGAATTACCACTATCTTGATTCATAGGAGCAAGACCAGCTAAGCTAGATACAGCTTCTCTTGATAATGTATGCTCTTTCAACACGTCTTCTATTGCCTTGAGTTCTTGTTCTAGAAATTTTATGTGCTTTTTTATAGATTCTATAACTCTAGAATGTGCACCATGCAATCTAGTTTTTTCTTTTACTTTAGGGTTTCTATAAAGATCTTTATGTACTTTGGCAGCAGCAGTGTCTAATTGCTCATATCTCGTACTTCTCAAATTATCCCTGAGAGCTCTTAGTTGGTCATCATGCAATTTTATTTTAGATCTAGTCTCTAGATCTCTTATATATTTTCTTACATCAATAGTAAACTGATAATTTATTTGCTTCTGAGAAGCTGCTGCAAGTCCATCAGCTCTACTTACCTTACCAATATGCATAGTTGTAGGCTGAGGAGCCATCTCACTGGGATGCAGTGCATAGAGCTATGAAAAATGAAGTATATTAAGCTAATTCAGTACCAACAACTCCAAGAGCATCATAATGAACTGTTGCATTAGCATGATTATCAATATCAAATTGGCCTTCCCAAGAAGTCCCGATTTCTTTCAATTTTGATAACAAATTACTAGCATATGTAGTACTCTCATTTTGTCCATCACCTCCTGTTATATAAAGATTTATCTTAGTTACAGTAGGATCATTTGTATATGGAGCAAAAAGCTCAGTTAGTTTCTCTACAGGATACGAAACTGCTATACCGCCACATTTTCCAGGTACTATAAATTTTATCCCAATTTTACTTCCAAGGTTGACTGCGTAAATGCTGTCCTGCGCTCCTTTTTGTACTATTCTATAGTTTTTTTCTTCAACTTTGCATGGCATCTTTTATTCTCATATAACTTATGGTAAGCTAATGGTAACATAATTTAACTAAAAATACAAGTAACTAATGGCGTTAGATGCGGCTACTTTAATTGGGAATGCTATTGCTCTAGAGCATGAAGCTCATCAAATGATTTCACTTGCAGGTAACACATACAGAACCTCTACTGGAACTAATCCATCTATTATTGGTATGGTTAGAAGTGGTATATTTGATTTTGAAACATATTCACGCCTACCGTTTGGTGGATAGAAATTTGCAAACTGTAATTTAAAATCTTTAGATGCTTGAATATATGAAGCGAGCATCTCACAATTCCTTTCAGTATCATAAATATGAGCTGCTCCAACCGGGTAAATAATCTCTGGTTCTTCTGTATTTGGG
>CAZIGS010000098.1:0-705 GCA_964538645.1 uncultured Rickettsiaceae bacterium | reverse complement strand
CTTCTATCACTTAGCTTCGGAGAACTATCATCATCTACACCAACTATGATAACTTTTTGTTCACCAGTAAGGAGACTTTGTAGAGCTTGCAATTTTTCAATATGAGGCCCACAATTCTCTCTGGTTGAAAGTAGATCTTCTATTTTTTTTGTACATGTTTCATTGTCTGTTGATTTTGCTCCCAGCCTATCACTACGTCTAGTATCTGCCGCTTGCGCTCTACCTACATGAGCATCAACTGGTTCTTTATCTTTTTCTTGGGATACAAGGTTTACGCTTAGACCACAAACTGTCAGATCAAGTCCTTACTTTTACACATAACCGTATCTTTATCTTTTCACACGAATGTTGCTGCTACCCCTAATACACAGATCTAGTGATACCTACAATGTTGGACAATACCCATAGATGAATATATTGTTGTCGCAGATTCTACTTACAGAATTTATGTTTTTCTTTTTCTATAATTTATCAAGATAGTCGAGCTAAATTCGTATGCACTGAAAGCCTGATAGAAACGTGGCTTCAAATCCGTCACTTTCCATAATGCGAGTTATACGCTCGGCACAAAACTATAAAAATGACCATTTTTCAGGCCGCATTTTACATTTTCACACCACGAGTAAATTCATACTTTTAAAATCTTACTTACTTATCTTTAATTAGCTTTTGTTCCTCTAAACTTAACTTACCACTCCGCAACCC